>DATBGF010000445.1:0-8546 GCA_036558145.1 Acidimicrobiales bacterium | reverse complement strand
GCGCCGATCGTCCCGGCCCGGCTGGCCCAGCGCGAGGAGGCCAAGGAGGTCGTGGTGGTCACCGAGGCCACCAAGCTGGTCGGCCCGTTGCGCTGAGCTACCAGTCGGCCTTGCGCTCGACGGCGTCGACCAGTCCCCAGCGCAAGGCCGTCGCGGCGTCGATCGTGTCGCCCGACAACGCCAGCCAGGCGGTGCGGTGCCGGCCGATGCGCCGGGGCAGCGATACCGTGCCGCCCGCCCCGGGGACCAGGCCCATGCCCAGCTCGGGCAGGCGGATCTGCGTGCGGGGCGCGGCCACGACCCGGGCGGCGAACGCGGGGATCTCGATGCCGGCGCCGATGCAGTGGCCGTGGACGTGGGCGGTGACGCGCTCCGCCTGCCGGTGCACGGCCAGGCCCGGGTGGCGGGTGAGCCGGACCGCGTGGCTGGTGGCGCCGTCGGGGACGGAGCCGAACTCGTGGATGTCGCCCCCGGAGCAGAACGACGGGCCCCGGCCCCGCAGGTCGATGTCGTGGATCCAGTCGACCGGGCCGGCGGAGTCGAGCACCTCCACGAGCCGGTCCCGCAGCGCGGTGTCGACCGCGTTGTGGACCTCGGGCCGGTCGAGGGTCACGGACAGGACGTCCCGGCGGTAGGTGGCGCTGACGGGATCCCGGCCGTCGCCGGACGGGTGCCCGGGCGGCGGCGGGCGCTGGTCCAGCCAGCGGCGGTGCGCGTCGCTGCCGAGCAGCATGCCGTAGGTGGCCGCCTCGGCCGCCACCGCCTCCCACACCGGCAGGTGCTCGCTGACCCGCAGCAGCGACGCCAGCGCCAGGCCGGCCAGGGGCTGGTCCGCCAGTCGCTCGAGGATCGGCCCCAGCGGGGCGTCGTGCCACGGCCGGGGCGGATCGGGCGTGGCGGTGAGGGCCACGTCCACCGCGTCGACCAGCTCCGGGGGGACCCGCCCGGGCTCGCCGACCAGCACGACGACGGTCGGCGCCCGCCGCAGCGCAGCGAGCGCTTCCGGGTCGACCGTCGCTCCCCCGTCGACCCGCAGGACCAGGGGCTCGGGCTGTTCGAGCACGGACGACGCGGCGATCAGCGCCTCGCTCGTGTCGCCGGTGAGGGCGCCCAGCTCGTGGAGCTCCATCGGGCCAGACCCTACGCTCGGCCCGGTGACCCCGACCGGCCGATGGGCGGCGTGCGGCGCCATGGCGCTGACCGGCGACCCCGACGGCCCGCCCCTGGCGCCCGCCACCGATGCGGCCTCGGCCGTCGACGCCGCGCTGGCACCGTTCGGCCTGGACGCGGGCGTGCTGGCCGAGCGGGCCGCGTCCGCGGGCCTGGCCCGGGGTGGGCGGGTGGCGTGCGGGCGGGGGTCGCGGCTGCTGCGGGCGGCCGACGGGTGGCTGGCGCTGACGCTGAGCCGGCCCGACGACGTGGCCTCGCTGCCCGCGCTGTTCGAGGCCCCGTTCGACGGCGAGCCGGACGGGACCGGCGACGGCGCACCGTGGGAGCGGGTGGCCGGCCTGGTGGCATCCCGCCCCGCGGCGGAGGTGGCGGCGCGGGCCGAGCTGTTGGGCGTGCCCTGCGGGATCGTGGGCGAGGCGGCCGGCCCGCCTCCTGCGCCGGTGGATGCGGCCGGGGGTGCACTCCGGGAGCCCCCCTACGTGGTGGACCTGTCGGCGCTGTGGGCCGGTCCGCTGGCGACCTCGTGCCTGCTGCGGGCCGGGGCGACCGTGGTCAAGGTGGAGGACCCGCGGCGGCCCGACGGGGCCCGCCTCGCCGATCCGGCGTTCCACGACCTGCTCAACGGGGGCAAGCTCAGCGTGGCCCTCGACCTGTCGTCGGCCGACGGCCGGTCGGCGCTGGCCGCGCTGGTCGAGCGCGCCGGCATCGTGGTGACCTCGGCCCGGGCGCGGGCGATCGAGGCCCTGGGCCTGGACCCCGAGGCCGCGCTGGCGGCCGCGACCGACAAGGTGTGGGTGGCCATCACCGCCCACGGCTGGGGCTCGGACCGGGTGGGCTTCGGCGACGACGTGGCCGCGGCCGCCGGGCTGGTGGCCTGGCATCCGGGCGACGGCGAGCCGCGCTTCGCGGCCGACGCCGTCGCCGACCCGCTCTGTGGCGCCTTCGCCGCCCATTCCGCCCTGGACGCCTGGCAGCAGGGCGGCCGGCACTTCCTGGACGCCGCCATGGTCGCCGCGGCCCGCTCCGTGGCGCCGCCACCCGGCGAACCGGCGCAGGCAGCCGAGCCGGCGCGGGCAGCCGAGCTGGCGCGGGCGGTTGAGCCGGGGCGGGCGGTTGAGCCGGGGCGGGCGGTCGAGGTGGGCTGGTCCGTCGACAGCGAGCCGGTGGCGCCGCCCCGGGCGCGGACGGCGGAGCGGCGCGCGGCCGCGCTGGGGGCCGACACCGCCGCGGTGCTGGCGGCCGTGTCGGCGTGACCGCCGATCTCCTGCTGCGGCGGGCGTCGACCGCGCCCGGGTTCGAGCGCGAGCTGGCCATCGAGGGCGGGCGCATCGTGGCCCAGCCCGGGCCGGGCGAGCACCTGGAGATCGACCTGGCGGGCCGGCCGGTCCTGCCCGGGCTGACCGACCATCACATCCACCTGCTGGCCACGGCCGCGGCCCGGGACTCGCTGGACTGCTCCCCCGCGGCGCTGGCCGCGGGCGGCGGGCTGGCGGCCGTGCTGCGGGAGGCCCGGGCCCGCCGGCCTGAGGGCTGGCTGCGGGGCGTCGGCTACGACGTCGCCGCGTCCGGACCGCTGGACCGGGCCGCTCTGGACCGGATCGGCGCCGGGCCGGTCCGCATCCAGGACCGCACCGGCATCCGCTGGATGCTGGACGGGGCCGGCCTGGCCGCGGTGCTGCCGCCGGAGTCCGATGACTGGCCCGCGGGAGTCGAGCGGGACGGGGCCGGGCGGGCCACCGGGGTGCTGACCCGGCTCGACCGCTGGCTGGGTGAGCGGGTCCCCCGCCAGGCTCCCGACCTGGCCGGCCTGGGCGCCTGGCTGGCCGCCCGGGGCGTGACCTCGGTGACCGACGCCGGAGCCGGCAACGGTCCCGGCGAGCTGGCGGCGCTGGCCGCGGCCGGGCTGCCCCAGCGGGTCACGGCCATGACCCGCGACCCCGACGTCACGGCGCCGGAGGGGATCACCCTGGGGCCGGTCAAGATCCTGCTCGACGACGCCGGCCTGCCGGCCCTCGACGATCTCACTGCCCGGGTCGACGCCGCCCACGCCGCGGGGCGGGCCGTGGCGGTCCACTCCGTGTCGGCCGCATCGCTGGTCCTGGCCCTGGCCGCGGGTGTGGGCGCCAAGGACCGGATCGAGCACGCCTCGCTGGTCCCCGATGACGTGCTGCCGGTCCTGGTGGAGGCCGGTCCCCTGGTGGTGGTGCAGCCCGCGCTGGTCCGCACCCGCGGCGACCGCTACCTGGCCGAGGTCCCGGTGGAGGAGCACCGCGGGCTGCACCGGCTGGGCAGCTTCGTGGGCGCCGGACTGCGGGTGCGGGCGGGCTCGGACGCCCCGTACGGCGACCCGGACCCCTGGCTGGGCGTGGCCGCGGCGGCGGACCGGCGTACCGAGGGTGGCCAGGTGCTGGGCGCGGCCGAGGCGCTGACGGCCGGCGGCGCGGTCCGCCTGTGGTGCGACACCCTGGTCGACGACGTGGTCGTCCTCGACGCCGGCTGGGACCAGTTGGGTGACCATCCGCCGATCCACGCCGTCGTGACCCACGGGCGCTGGACTCCGCTCCGATAAAGGGGATACTGATAAGCGTGCAACTCTCCACGTCCCCCAGCTACGCCGGCGGCTTCCAGGAGTCGGCCCGGCGGGTGGCCGAGCTCGAACGGGCCGGCCTCGACCTCGTGTGGGTGGCCGAGGCCTACGGCTTCGACGCCCCCAGCTTCATGGGCTACCTCGCCGCGCTCACCGAACGGGTCCAGATCGGCTCGGGGATCCTGCCCCTCTACACCCGCACGCCCACGCTGCTGGCCATGACCGCGGCGGGCATCGACGCCCTGTCCGGCGGCCGGGCCGTGCTGGGCCTCGGCGCCTCGGGACCGCAGGTGATCGAGGGCTGGCACGGCGTGCCCTACGACCGCCCGCTGGCCCGCACCCGTGAGATCGTCGACATCTGCCGGGCGGTCTGGGCCCGCGAGGACCGCCTGGTCCACGAGGGCCCGCTCTACCCGCTGCCGCTGCCCGAGGGCCAGGGCACGGGCCTGGGCCGGCCGCTCAAGATCATCACCCACCCGGTGCGGCCCCGGATCCCGATCTACGTCGCCGCCCTGGGCGAGCGCAACGTGGCCATGACCGCCGAGGTCGCCGACGGCTGGCTGCCGCTGTTCTTCCTGCCCGAGCGGGCCGGCGAGGTCTTCGGGCCCGCCCTGGCCGAGGGCACCGCCCGCCGCTCCCCCGACCTCGCTCCGCTCGACATCTGCGCCGGCGGCCTCGCCTGCGTGGCCGAGCCGGAGGAGGCCGACAAGCTGCTCGACATGTTCGCCCGGCCGATGGCCGCCCTCTACATCGGCGGGATGGGCGCCAAGGGCCGCAACTTCTACAACTCGCTGGTCCGGCGGTACGGCTACGAGAAGGAGGCGGAGCAGATCCAGGACCTGTACCTGGGCGGCAAGAAGGACGAGGCCGCCGCCCTGGTCCCCGACGACCTGCTGCGCCTCACCAACCTGTGCGGTCCCGAGAGCTTCATCCAGGAGCGCATCGCCGCCTTCACCGAGGCCGGCGTCACGGTCCTCAACGTGACCCCGCTCGGCTCCCACGAGGACCAGCTCAAGATGATCGAGAACCTGAAGGCCTGGTCCGGCTAGGTCACACGACGACGACGTCGACCAGCCCGCCGAGCGCCGCGAAGTCCGCCCGGTTGCGGGTGTACAGAGGCAGGCCGGCCGCGCACGCAGTGGCGGCGATCAGCAGGTCGACAGCCCGGGCGCCCCGGGCCTTGCGGCCCGCGCCGGCCACGGCTGCGTAGATGCGGCCGTAGGCGCGGGCCGCCTCCGCGTCGAACGGCAGCGGGTCGAACACGGCCTCGGCCCGCTGCAGGCGGTCCTGCCTGCGCCCCTGCTCGTCGGGATCGGACGTGGCGTGAGGACCGGCGGCCAGCTCGGCCAGCGTGATGGCGCTGATCGCCACCTGCTCGGGGAGGTCGCCCCACTCGAACTGGTCGAGGTCGATGACGACGGATGTGTCCAGCAGGCCCTGGACCGGGCGGTCGGGATCAGCCACGTGGGGTGGCGTCGGGGTCAGCGAGGGCGTCGAGGTCGGCGCGGAACCGCTGGTAGTCCACCGGAGGTGCGGAGCGGAACATCTCCACAGCCGCCTCCGCCAAGACGAAACGGCGACGCCGCAGAGGCTTCAGCTCGCCCACGGGGACCCCATTGCGCGTCACGACGAAGGACTCGCCCCGCTCGAGCAGCCGCATGATCTCGCCGCTGTCGTTGCGCAGCTGCCGCTGGGTCACCTCTCGGGTCATGCCGGTCACTGTAGCACGCCGTGCTACGCTGGCCACTCCCCCGGCTCAACGGACCCACGCGACCAGGGCGTCGAGGTGGCGGCGCATGCGGTGGCGGGCGAGGTCGTGGTCGCCGGCGAGGATGCCCTCGACGATGCCGCGGTGGACGTCGATGGCGTCCTGGGTGGGGAACGGGTCGGGGGCGCCGGCCGGGGGTGCGACCCGGAGGCGGGTGAGCAGGACCAGGACCATCGTGAGCAGCTGGGACACGGGGTTGCCGGCCACCTCGGCCAGCACGTTGTGCAGGTCGTGGCCCACCACCGCGAACTCGTCGGGGTCGCTGGAGGCGGCCTGCTCGGCGTCGAGGGCCGTGCGCAGGCGATCGGCGCCCTCGTCCGACAGCGTGGCCATGACCCGGTCGAGGACCGCCATCTCCACCGCGGAGCGCACCTCGAACAGCTGGGCGGGCTCGATGCCCTGGCGGGCCACCTGGAGCGCGACCGCGTCGGTCACGGCCTCGATGCCGGGCTCGGCCACGAACAGGCCGCCGCCCGGTCCCCGGCGCATGCGGGCGACCTGGTGGTGCTCCAGCACCCGCACGGCCTCGCGCAGGACGGCCCGGCTCACGTCGTAGCGGGCCATCAGCTCGGCCTCCGAGCCGAGCAGGGTGCCGACGGGCCAGCCCGCGGCGACGATCTCGCCGAAGATCTGGCGGGCGATGGCCTCGGCCCGCTTGTCGCTGCGCCCGACCGGTCCCGTCAGGTCGGCCAGGCGCCGGCGGGACGGTCGCCGGGCCCGCAGGTAGTCGGCCTCCGCCTCCAGGTGGCGGCGCATGCGGCGGCGGGCCAGGCCGTCGTTCCCGGACAGGACGGCGTCGGCGATGGCGGCGTGGGCGGCGGCCGACTCGGCCAGCGTCCGGTCCGACAGCCGGGATCCCCGGGGCAGGTAGAGCAGCGTGACCCGGTTGAGCAGGTCGACGAAGAACTCCAGCGCCGGGTTGCCGGAGATCTCGGCCACCAGGCGGTGGAACACGCGGTGGTCGCGCACCTCCCCCGCGCCCTCCGCGGCCACCAGGGAGCGCACCTCGGCCATGTGGGGCTCGTCCAGGCGGGCGGGGGCCAGCTCGGCGGCCGCCTCCTCCAGCGCCAGGCGTGCCTCGAACACATCGTCGATCTCGGCGCCCACGTAGAGCAGGTAGACCGACACGGCGTCGGCCACCGCGTCGACGGACGGCTCGGTGACCACCAGGCCGCCACCCGGTCCCCGCCGCATGCGGGCGACGTGGCGGTGCTCGACCAGGCGCACCGCCTCGCGGAACACCGCCCGGCTTACGCCGTAGCGCGCCAGCAGCTGGGGCTCCGAGCCGACGACCTCACCCTCGGGCCAGCCCAGGCGCGCGATGTCGTCGACGATCCGGTCGGCCACGGTCGACGCCAGCTTCGAGCCCGGGGCGCGGGACCGGTCTGGTCGGGACTGGGTGAGCTGCTGTGCCACGACGCCTCGGCGGGGACACTACCCGCCCGCTCAGGTGACCCAGGACGCGACGGTCTCGACGTCGGCCGCGCCGTTGGGCCCCGCGGGCGCCACGTTGAGGATGGTGACGCCCGCGTCCCGGAACGCCTCGACCCGGTCCTTGACGTAGCCGGCGTCGCCGACGAGCGACAGCCCGTCGACCAGCTCCTGGGGGACCAGCGCCGCGGCCTCGTCCTTGCGCCCGGCCAGGTACAGGTCCTGGATCTCGCCGGCCTCGCGCTCGAAGCCGTAGCGGCGCAGCATGTCGTTGTAGTAGTTGCGGCCGCGTGCGCCCATGCCGCCGAAGTAGAGCGCCAGCGTGGGCCGGATCCGCTCTCGCAGGTGCTCGACGTCGTCACCGATGGCCAGCGGGCCGCCCGCGACCACCTCCAACGGCGGCAGGTCGGCGGAGCGCCGGGCCCGGCCCGCGGCCAGGGCGTCGCCCCACTGCTCTCCGGCCCGCTCGGGCCAGAAGTACAGGGGCAGCCAGCCCTCGGCCACCTCGGCGGTCATCTCGACGTTGCGGGGACCGAGCGACGCCACGTAGATCGGGATCCGCTCCCGCACCGGGTGGTCCATGATCTTGAGCGCCTTGCCCAGCCCGGTGCCCTCGTCCTCGGGCAGCGGCACGTGGTAGGCGGCGCCGTCGTGGACCAGCCGGTCGCGCCGCCAGACCGAGTGGCAGATGTCGACGATCTCCCGGGTGCGGCCCAGCGGCCGGTCGTAGGCCACGCCGTGGAACCCCTCGACGACCTGCGGCCCCGACGCCCCCAGGCCGAGGATGAACCGCCCGCCCGACAGCTTGTCCAGGCCGACGGCGGTCATGGCGAGCAGGGCGGGCGTGCGCGAGTAGAGCGGCAGGATGCTGGACCCGATCTGCGCCCGCTCCGTCACCGCGGCCAGGAACCCCAGGGTGGACACCGCGTCGGCGTTGTAGGCCTCGCCGGACCAGAGGTGCTCGACCCCGGCCTCCTCCATCCGCCGGGCGTACTGTGCGAACGCGCGGGGATCGCTCCCCCGCATCCCGACCGTCATTCCGAGCTTCACGACTCGATAATAGAGGGTACTATTTGGCCATGTCGATCGCCATCACCGATGACCACCGCGCCCTGGCCGACACGGCCTCGGACTTCCTGACCAAGCACGGGGCGCGGGCCGCGGCCCGGGCGCTGCTGGAGGCGCCCGAAGAGGGGCTGCCGCCGTTCTGGGACGACATCCGCTCGGTGGGCTGGCTGGGCCTGCACATCCCCGAGGAGCACGGCGGCTCCGGGTACGGCCTCCCCGAGCTGGTCGTGGTGGTCGAGGAGCTGGGCCGGGCCGTCACCCCCGGTCCCTTCGTGCCCAGCGTCATGGCCAGCGCCATCCTCGCGGCCGCGGCGCCCGCCGACGTCCAGGGCCGCTACCTGCCCGGGTTGGCGGACGGCACCACGATCGGCGCGGTGGCGCTCGGCGGCGACGTCGAGCTGCGGGACGGCAAGGCGCACGGGAAGGCCGGTGTGGTGCTGGGCGGCGGCCTGGCCAGCGTGCTGCTGGTCCCCGTGGGCGACGACGTGGCGGTGATCGACACGGACGGCGGCGGCGTGTCCG
>DATBGF010000444.1:0-1767 GCA_036558145.1 Acidimicrobiales bacterium | reverse complement strand
GCGGTCGAGCCCGTGGCCTGGGTGGCGGTGGCGGTGGCGGCCGGGCACGCGGCTTGGGTGGCGGCGGCGGTGGCGGCCGGGCCCGCGGCCTGGGTGGCGGCGGCGGTGGCGGCCGGGCCCGGGGTCTCGCCGGCGGCGGTGGGCTCCGCGGGCTGGGCGGCGGGGGCCGCATGCGCGGCCTGGGTGGCGGCGGTGGTCGAGCCGCAGCCGGTGGCGGCCGCGACCGAGCCATGGGACGCCAGCGCATGAAGGCCGAGATGGTCCGCTTCCGCCTCAGCGAGGCAGAGCGGGGGCTCGAGAACCGGCTCGGCATGATCCAGCGCCGCCGGGAGCTGCTCGACGACGTCATCGAAGAGGACCTCGAGGAAGAGACCGGCTTCGCCGCCAAGGGCGACTTCGGGTTCGCCAACGAGATCAAGCAGCACCGCGCCCGGCCGGTGGCGAAGAAGGCCACCTCCCACCGCGCCAGCTCATCTCGCTCCCGCCGCGGCCGCTGAGCCGCAGCGCCGCACGGCCCCCAACCGGGCCCCGCCCGGAACGTCGGGGCCTCGGGTGGGTGTCCTCGTCTCGCTCCCGCCGCGGCCGTCTAGCCGCGGAGTCGCACGGCTCCGCGGCGGCCCTGCCCGCGGCTGTCAGGACTCGGGTTGGGCGTCGTCAGCTCGGGGTGGGCGTGGGTGCCGGGCTGCTCGGCGCGCCCGGAGGTTGGCCGGGGGGCCGCGCCGGGGGTTGGCGTGGGTGTCGGGGTTGGGTTGGGTGTCGTCGGCTGGGGGTGGGCGCGGCTTGAGCCGGGCGGACTTGGGGGGTGGGCGGAGTCGGGCCCGGGGTTCGTCAGGGCTTGGGGTGGGCTTGCATGAACTGCCAGATGAGCTCGGAGGCTGAGATCTCGTCGGTTGGGGTGTCGCCGCGGCGGGAGCCCTTTTCGCCGCCGGGCCAGGCGTGGCCGCCGCCTTCGATCGTGTAGAGCTCGACCTCGGTGCCCGGGTCGCAGCCTGTGTGCTCTTCCAGTGTGACGTTGGTGCTTACCTGCTGGTCGTCCACGTTGCTGCAGCCGTCCTCGTCGGACCAGAATCCGACGGCGTTGGCGACCGAGTTCTGGTCGCCCGTGTCGCCTATGCCGCCCGTGGGGGTGCCGCCCTCGTAGGGCACGCTCGTGTCGGCCGTGCCGTGGAAGACGATCGTGGACACCGGCTGGCTGGGTGAGCACGCCGTGTTGAGGGCTCCGGAGACCGGGGCGATGGCGGCCACCGTGTCGCTGAGCTCGCAGCCGATGCGGTAGGTCATCATCCCGCCGTTGGACATGCCCGTGACGTAGATGCGCTTGGGATCGACCGAGTAGTCCTGCTCCATCTTGGTGATCACGTCGCGGATGAACCCGACGTCGTCCACGTCGTTGCGCTGGGCCGCGCCGCAACACGAGCCTGCGTTCCACGTGCGCAGCCGGCCTGTGCCGTCGGGGTAGACGGCCAGGAAGCCGCCTTCGTCCGACACCTGGTTCATACCCGTCATGTGCTGCGCGTTCCCCGCGTCGCCCCCGCCGCCGTGGAGCACGAGCATCAAGGGTGCCGGCTCGTCGGGGTTGTAGCCCGGGGGTACGTGGACCGCATAGGTGCGGTTCATCCCGCCGGAGGAGATGGACTCCTGCTGGTCGCCCGTGGCCACCTCGGGCCGGGACTCCCGCCGGTGGCGCACGACCACGACGAGCCCGATCAGGACGACCACCAGCACCACGACGCCGGTCACGAGCCCGACCCGCATCGCCTTCGACCT
>DATBGF010000443.1:0-2601 GCA_036558145.1 Acidimicrobiales bacterium | reverse complement strand
TCGGGCGTGGACGAGCCGCCGCTGATCGACGACCTGCTGGCCGCCCTCGTCGCCTCCCCCGAGATCGCGGCGGTGCGCGGCCGGCACGAGCCGGACGCGGCCGCCGACCTCGTGCTCAAGACGTTCTTCCTCGCGACCCCGCTGGCCAAGCCGCTCGTGTGGTCCTGGGACCGGCTGATGGACCCGCAGGTCAACCCGGGTTGGGCGGTGGCCCGGGCGTGGTGCCGGGATGAGCCGCGATCTCGTCCCAGCACCGCACAGCCGCCGGACGGCGGCGCGGGCGAGGCGGCCGACCCGCACTACCGCCGCGCGGTGCTCCAGGCCCAGACCGTGCCGTTCGAGGTCGCGAAGTGCGTCGAGGCGTCCGGCCACGTCGACCTCTCCCACGTCACGAGCCTGCTCGTGCTCAGCGCCCGCCGGCTGCTGGAGACCGACCCCGGCAGCGGCGCCGCCCGGGTGGGCCGGGCCACGGTCCGGCGCGGCCTCGACCTGCTCGGCCTGCGGACCGGCGAACCGCCAGGAGGGATTCCATGAAGGTGAACCTCTACTACGCCCCCTTCCCGTCCCAGACGTTCGAGGGCTACGACCACCCGGTCAACACCGAGCGCCCGCTCAACCCCAAGAGCGCGCTCCCGACGCTGGCCGCCGGGATCCGCCAGCACGGCCCCGCCCTCGGCCTGGACTGCGACGTCGAGATCGTCGACATGCAACTGGGCGGTGAGCGCACCTGGTACAAGACGATCGACTACGGGCCCGAGCGCCTGGCCTGCCACCGGCTGGGGACGCCGTTCGAGGCGTGCGACGACACGATCCGCAGCGCGGACGTCCACGGGCTCACGTCCAACTTCACCAACGGGGCCCAGGTCGTGGCCGACCTGGCCTCCCACATCAAGCAGGTCTCACCGCACTCCACCGTGGTGGCCGGGGGCGTCGACGCCACCGCCCGCCCCCGCTACTACCTGGACCGGGGCGCCGACATCGTCGTGCAGGGCGAGGCCGACCACGTGTTCCCGCAGGTGCTGCGGGCCGTCGCCGCCGGGGAGGACCTGCGCACCGTCCCCCAGGTGCTCACCCGGGACGATCCCGAGCCCGGCCACTACCGCCAGGCGTCCGTTCTCGACATGAACGCGCTGGAGCCCATGGCGCTCGACCTGGTCGGCGACCTCTCCCTCTACACCGACACGGCCGAGGGCCCGCCGCCGCCCGGCGTCGAGCCCAACTACATCTGCTTCGAGACGTCCCGCGGCTGCGCCTGGCGCTGCTCGTTCTGCACGGCGCCCTCCCGCGGCCGCTACCGGTTCATGACCCCCGACGTGGTCGACCGCCACTTCCGGCACTTCAAGGAGATGGGCGTCAACACGATCGTGTGGCAGGAGGACAACCCGCTCTCCCGCATCCAGGAGACCGTCGGCGGGCGGGCCGTGCACGACGAGGGGCGGGAGGAGCTGCTGGAGATCTTCCGCATGGCCCGCAGCCACGGCTTCGCCTGGGAGTTCGCCAACGGCATCGAGTTCGGCAAGTTCCGGGTCGACGGCAAGATCGACGTCGAGCTGATGGACGCCCTGCTGTGGAACGAGCAGACCGACGGCGGCTGGCGCGGCTGCTACCGGGTCCAGATCCCGCTCGACAACATGAACCTGGCCAAGCTGCGGTTCCCCAAGCTCCTGGCGTTCGGCGAGCAGCTCGAAGTGCTGTCGGCCATGCTCGACTACGGCGTCGCCCACCAGACCTACGACCTGTTCATCGGCTACCCGGAGCACTCGGTCGAGGTCGTCGACCAGTTCACCGCCGGGTGCCTGCAGATCCGGGACACGCTGAGCCGCCAGAGCCCGGCGACCTACCGGCCGTACTTCAACGTGTTCACGCTGGCCCTCCTGCCGGGGGCCCGCGACTACGAGACGCTGCGGCACCTCCTCGCGTTCGACGTCGACCGCGACCCCGAGGTGATCGCCATCTTCCTGTCGGCCATCAACACCGACCACCTGTCGTACTGGGACGCGTTCTGCCGGCGGGTCGAGATGACCAACCGCCTCAACGACGGCGCCGACATCGCCACCTACGACGGCATCTACACCGGCCCCGCGTCGGCCCGGATCGGGTGAGCGCCCGGAAGCGGAGGGGATCCCATGCGCGTCCAGCTGTACTACGCCCCCTATCCCAGCCTCACCCTGCGGGGCGAGGAGCAGCCGATCTCGACGGTCCGGGTGCTCAACCCCAAGAGCGCGCTGGTGACCCTGGCCGCCGGGGCCCGCCAGTACCTCGACCGCTGGGGCGTGGAGGCCGACCTGCGCATCATCGACGCCCAGGTCGACGGGGGCGAGACCTACTACAAGTCCTTCGCCTACGGGCCCCGGACCATCGACTGCGGCCGGGTCGGCGGGGACTTCGCCGCCTACGAGGACACGATCCGCGAGGCCGACATCTGCGGCATCTCGAACAACTTCACCAACTCGGCCGGGATCGTGACGGCGTTCGCCCAAGAGCTGCGCCGCTACAACCCCGGCTGCGTGTTCGTGGCAGGCGGCATGGATGCCACCGCGCGCCCCGACCACTACCTGGAGAACGGCTTCGACATCGTCGTGCAGCTGGAGGGCGAGTACA
>DATBGF010000442.1:0-4547 GCA_036558145.1 Acidimicrobiales bacterium | reverse complement strand
GCCAGGAACTGCCCGGTGAAGGACTCCTGTTGTTTCGCCACCAGCTCCGGTGGGCCCTCGGTGACGACCATCCCGCCGCCGCTGCCACCCTCGGGCCCCAGGTCGATCACCCAGTCGGCGGTCTTGATGACGTCGAGGTTGTGCTCGATGACCAGCACGGTGTTGCCCTGGTCGACCAGGCGGGACAGGACGGTCAGCAGCTTGCGGATGTCCTCGAAGTGCAGGCCCGTCGTGGGCTCGTCGAGGATGTAGATGGTGTGGCCCGTCGAGCGCTTCGCCAGCTCGCTCGACAGCTTGACCCGCTGGGCCTCGCCGCCGGACAGCGTCGTCGCCGGCTGGCCCAGGCGGACATAGCCCAGGCCCACGTCGACCAGCGTCTGCATGTGGCGGGCGATGGCCGGCTGGTTGCGGAAGAACTCGAGCGCCTCCTCGCAGCTCAGCGCCAGCACGTCCGCGATGTTCTTGTCCTTGAACGTGATGTCCAGCGTGTCGCGGTTGTAGCGGGCGCCCTTGCACACCTCGCACGGCACGTACACGTCCGGCAGGAAGTGCATCTCGATCTTGATCGTGCCGTCGCCTGCGCACGCCTCGCAGCGGCCGCCGCTGACGTTGAAGCTGAACCGGCCGGGCAGGTACCCCCGGACCTTGGCCTCGTGCGTCTGCGCGAACAGCTTGCGGATGTGGTCGAACACGCCGGTGTACGTGGCCGGGTTGGACCGGGGCGTGCGCCCGATGGGCGACTGGTCGATGTCGATGACCTTGTCGAGGTAGGCGATGCCGTCCACGCCCGTGTGCAGGCCGGGCGGCGTCTTGGACCGGTACACCTTCTGCATCAGCGACCGGTAGAGGATGTCGTTCACCAGCGTCGACTTGCCCGAGTCCGACACGCCCGTCACCGACACGAAGCACCCGAGCGGGAACTCCACGTCGATGTTCTTGAGGTTGTGCTCGCGGGCGCCCCGCACCTTCAGCCAGCGGTCGCCGGTGGGCCGGCGCTTCTCCGGCACCGGGATCGACCGCTTGCCCGACAGGTACTGGCCGGTCAGCGACTTCCGGTTGCGCAGCAGCTTCTGGACCGAGCCGGTGTGGACGATCTCGCCGCCGTGCTCCCCGGCGCCGGGACCGATGTCGACCACGTGGTCGGCGACCTTGATGGTGTCCTCGTCGTGCTCGACCACGAGCACCGTGTTGCCCAGCTCGCGCAGGCGGATCAGCGTGTCGATGAGCCGGCGGTTGTCGCGCTGGTGCAGGCCGATCGACGGCTCGTCCAGCACGTACAGCACACCCACCAGCCCCGACCCGATCTGGGAGGCCAGCCGGATGCGCTGGGCCTCACCGCCGGCCAGGGTGCCCGCCGAGCGGGACAGCGTGAGGTAGTCGAGGCCGACGTCGAGCAGGAAGCCCATGCGGGCGTTGATCTCCTTGACCACCCGCTCGGCGATGAGCCGGTCGCGCTCGGAGAGCGACAGCGCCGCGAGCGCCTTGGCCGACTCGCCGATCGACATGTCCGAGATGTCGGCGATCGAGTAGCCGTCGATGGTCACGGCCAGGGACAGGGGCTTGAGCCGGGCCCCGCCGCACGCCGCGCACGGCACCTCGCGCATGTAGCCCTCGACCTGCTCGCGGGCGCTGTCGGACTCGGCGTCCGAGTGGCGCCGCGAGAGGTACGGGATCACGCCCTCGTAGTTGGCGTGGTAGGTGCGCTCGCGGCCGTAGCGGTTCTTGAACTTCACCCACACCCGGTCGACGCCCTTGCCGTACAGCACGGCCTGGCGGTGCTTGGCCGGCAGCGAGCCGAAGGGGGCGTCCATGGCGATGCCCACCTCCTCGGCCACCGCCACGACCAGGCGCTGGAAGTAGCGCTGGTGGCCGCCGGACCAGGGGGCGATCGCTCCGTCCTCCAGGCTGAGGTCGGGGTCGGGCACGACCATCTCGGGGTCGACCTCGAAGCGGGTGCCGAGCCCGTCGCAGACCTCGCAGGCCCCGTAGGGCGAGTTGAAGGAGAAGTTCCGGGGCGCCAGCTCGTCGAAGCTGCCGTGGCCGTTGGGACAGGCCAGGTGCTGCGAGAACGTCAGGGTCTCGGGCCCGCCGTCGCCGTCGTCGCTGTCGTCGCCCTCCTCGCGGTGGTCGCTCCGCCCGCCGCCGGGCACCCGGTCGGCGCCGTCGCCGTTGCGGGGCACGATCTGCACCTCGGCCACGCCGTCGGCCAGCTTGAGCGCGGTCTCCAGCGAGTCGGTCAGCCGGCGCCCGATGCCGTCGCGCCGGACCAGCCGGTCGACGATGACCTCGATGGTGTGCTGCTCGTAGCGGGCCAGCTCGACCCGCTCGGACGTCTCCCGCACCTCGCCGTCGACCCGGGCCCGGGCGAAGCCCTGGGCGGACAGGTCGGCCAGCAGCGTCTCGTAGGTGCCCTTGCGGCCCCGCACCACCGGCGCCAGCACCTGGAAGCGGGTGCCGTCGGGCAGCTCCATGATGCGGTCGACGATCTGCTGCGGCGTCTGCCGGGTCACCTCGGCCCCGCACTCCGGGCAGTGGGCCACGCCGATGCGGGCGAACAGCAGGCGCAGGTAGTCGTAGACCTCGGTGATGGTGCCGACCGTGGAGCGCGGGTTGCGGGAGGCGCTCTTCTGGTCGATGGAGATGGCAGGTGACAGGCCCTCGATGAAGTCGACGTCGGGCTTGTCCATCTGGCCCAGGAACTGGCGGGCGTAGGCGGACAGCGACTCGACGTAGCGGCGCTGGCCCTCGGCGTAGATGGTGTCGAACGCCAACGACGACTTGCCCGAGCCCGACAGCCCGGTGAACACGATGAGCTTCTCCCGGGGCAGCTCGAGGCTGACGTTGCGCAGGTTGTGCTCTCGGGCACCCCGGATGACCAGCGAATCAGCCACGACGAACCAGGCTAGCGTCTCCGCGCTCCATAGGAACGCATGTTCGTGACCTCAGGTGAGGTCCCCGACCTGCTCCGCGTACCAGGGATCGGCCAGGTGGTCGGCGATCTGGCGCAGCGTCCACTCGTCCCCCCGGGGCGCGTCCCAGGCAGCCGGGCCTGCGGCCGCGTAGCGCAGCTCGAACGTGCGGGCCAGGCGCCGCAGCCGCTGGCCGGCCTCGGCCAGGTCGGCCTCGCTGAACGACGCCCGGTCGGCGTCCAGGGTCACGGCGCTGGCGTGCCACTCGTCCTCCAGACCGGGGACGCCGGCCAGCAGGGCCTCCACCTGGGCCAGGTGGTCGACGATGTGGTCCGCCGTGCGCCGGATGGCCTTGTGCGGCGTGTAGGCCCGCAGGCCGTCGGCGGCGAGGCGGGGACGGCCGTCCCAGGCCAGCCAGGTGGCGGCCAGGGCGAGGACCCGCTCGACGGCGGGCACGAGGGCGGACGCAGGGTTGGCGGGGTCGGGCATGCGCGCACCGTACGGAGACGAAGGTTCGGTCGGGACCGAAACGTCCCGGCGGTACCTTCGCTCCCATGGGTACCGACTTCGCCGCCGTCGCCGGCTTGCTGGGCCACCCGGCCCGGGCCGCCATGGTCGACGCGCTGATGAGTGGAGAGCCGGTCACGGCCGGGGAGCTGGCCCACATCGCCGGCGTCGGCCCGTCCACGGCCAGCGAGCACCTGGCCCGGCTGGTGGACGGCGGCCTCGTGGCGGTCGAGGTGCGGGGCCGGCAGCGCCACCACCGCCTGGCCGGCGCCGACGTGGCCGAGGCCCTGGAGGCCCTGGCCCGGATCTGCCCGCCGACCCCGGTCCGCTCGCTGCGCCACGCCTCCGAGCGCGACGCGCTGGGCCACGCCCGCACCTGTTACGACCACCTGGCGGGGGCCGTGGGCGTGGGCCTGGCCGACGCCCTGGTGGAACGGGACTGGATCGTCCCGACCGGCGAGTCCTTCGCCCTCAGCCCTGCGGGCGAGGCCGGGCTGGCTGCGGCCGGGGTCGACGTGGCCGGGGCCCGGAGCGGCCGCCGGGCGTTCGCCCGGGCCTGCCTCGACTGGACCGAGCGCCGCCCGCACGTCGCGGGCGCGCTGGGGGCGGCCATCGCCCGCACCGCCCTGGGCTCGGGCTGGGTGCGCCGGCGCACCGGGCGCACCCTGGACGTCACCGACGCCGGCTACGAGGTGCTGCACGGCGTCTTCGGCGTGCCCGAGGCGGTGCTGGGCTGCGGGGGGACGGACGAGGTCAGACACCTGCCTCGCGCAGCTCGCGCTTGAGCTCGTTGACCTCGTCGCGCAGCCGCGCTGCGTACTCGAAGCGGAGGTCGGCGGCGGCCTCGTGCATCTCCTCCTCCAGCGTCTGGATGAGGCGGCCCAGCTCGGTGGGCGGCAGGTCGACGAGCTCGTCGCGCAGCCGCTTCGCCGCGCCCGGCCGGCCCCGCCGACGCCCGTCGCCGGGCGTCGGCGCTCCCTCGGCCGGCCGCAGGTGGGCCAGGATGTCGTTGACCGCCTTGCGGATGGTCTGCGGCTCGATGCCGTGCTCCTCGTTGTAGGCGGTCTGCAGCCCACGACGGCGGTTGGTCTCGGAGATGGCCCGCTGCATCGAGTCGGTGACGTTGTCGGC
>DATBGF010000441.1:0-1816 GCA_036558145.1 Acidimicrobiales bacterium | reverse complement strand
GAGCAGGAGGGTGTCGAGCAGGTCGTCGATGCCGAGGTTCTGCAGCGCCGACACCTCGACCATCTCGGTGTCGCCGCCCCACTGCGTCGGGATGAGGCCCTGCTCGGACAGCTGCTGCATGACCCGGTTGGGATCGGCGTTGTCGCGGTCGATCTTGTTGATCGCCACCACGATCGGCACTTCGGCGGCCTTGGCGTGGTTGAGCGCCTCGACCGTCTGTGGCATCACGCCGTCATCGGCCGCGACCACGAGCACGACGATGTCCGTGGCCTCGGCGCCCCGGGCCCGCATGGCGGTGAACGCCTCGTGGCCGGGCGTGTCGATGAAGGTGATGAGCCGGCTGTTCTTGACCGTCTGGTACGCACCGATGTGCTGCGTGATACCGCCGGCCTCACCCGCGACGACGTTGGCGTTGCGGATCTGGTCGAGCAGCTTCGTCTTGCCGTGGTCGACGTGGCCCATGACGGTGATGACGGGCGGCCGGTCCTCGAGCAGGCCGACGTCCTGGTCTTCCTCGGAGGGCAAGTCGAGCATCTTCTGGAGCTCGACCTCCTGCTCCTCACCCGGGTGGACCAGGTGGATCGCCGCGCCGATCTCGGCCGCGAACAGCTCGATCATGTCGTCGGTGAGCGACTGGGTGGCCGTGACCATCTCGCCCTGCTGCATGAGGAAGCGGACGACGTCGGCGGCCGTGCGGTTGAGCTTCGGGCCGAGCTGCTGCGGTGTCGAGCCCCGCTCCACCACGATCGTGCCCTCGGGCACCGGGGCGGTGTTGGGCGTGTAGCTCGGCGCCTCGAGCGGCGTCAGCTCTTCGATGTTGCGACGACGGCGACCCTTGGGTCGCCGGGCCTGCCGGCGATTGGGCGGACCACCACGGCCGCCGCCAGGAGGACCACCGCCGGGCGGGCCGCCACCGGGACCGCCACCCGGCATCGGGCGGCCGAAGCCACCGCCGGGACGGCCGGCACCACCGGGGCCGCCAGGACCACCGCCACCGCCGAACGGCCGGGCCGGCCGGCCGACACCAGGACCTCCACCCGGACGGCCACCGGCGCCTGAGCGCGGCGGCATCGGCCCGCGGCCGCCCATGCCGGGCGGGGGCGGGATGGGCTTGCCCGAGGCCGAGGTCGGCGGGCGGGGCGGGGGCGGGATCGGCTTGCCGGACGGCGACAGGGGGCCGGCGCCGGGCGGGACCGCCGCGCGGGGGGGCGGTGGCATGCGGCGACCGTCGGGCGCGGGGCGGATCTGGCCGGGGGCGGGCGCCGACGCCGCCGCGGCTGGCCGGACGGGACCCAGGTCCTCCTCGCGGCGCAGGGGACGCGCCGGCGGATGCTCGCTGCCGCTGGACTTCACGGGCGCCCGTCGCTCCGCGCTCGCCGCCTCACGGGCGGCGGCCGGAACTGTCGGGGAGGCCGCGGCGGCGGCTGCAGGCCGCTCGACGGGGGCGGGGCGCTCGACGGGCGGGGCCGGCTCGGGCCGGGGCACCTCGACCACGGGCTCGGGCCGCGGTGCTTCGACCTCGACCGGCACCACGGGCGTCGCGGGCTCGACCACCGGCTCGACGGCGGGAGCGGGCGCAGGTGCTTCGACGGCGGGGGCGGGAGCTTCCGGGGCCTCGGCGGCGGGGGCCTCGGGCTCGGCCTGCTTCTTCGTCGCCTTGGTTGCCTTCGTGGCCTTGGCCGCCTTCTTGACCGGCTTCGGCTCCTCGGGCTGCTGGTCGCGCCGCAGACCTTCGGCGTCGGCCTTGCGCCGAACCCGGTCGGCCTGGGCCTCCACGATGCTGGAGGAGTGGCTCTTGACCCCGATCCCGAGCGCG
>DATBGF010000440.1:0-9061 GCA_036558145.1 Acidimicrobiales bacterium | reverse complement strand
TGCTCGGGGCGGCCGGTGCGCTCGGCACCGGTCCTGCCGCGGCCGCGCCGGCTCCCCGGGCCCCGGCCGAGGTCACGGTGATCGGCCACCGCGGGGCCAGCGGCTACCGGCCCGAGCACACGTTGGCCTCCTACGAGCTGGCGATCGCCCAGTGCGCCGACTTCATCGAGCCCGACCTGGTGTCGACGTCCGACGGCGTGCTCGTCGCCCGGCACGAGAACGAGATCGGCGGCACCACCGACGTCGCCTCCCACCCCGAGTTCGCCGGCCGGCGCACGACCAAGGTGGTCGACGGCGTCGGCATCACCGGCTGGTTCACCGAGGACTTCACCTACGCCGAGCTCTCGACGCTGCGGGCCCGGGAACGCCTGCCCCTGGTCCGGCCGGCCAACGCCGCGTTCGACGGCCAGTTCCCGATCCCGACCTTCCAGCAGGTGATCGACCTGGCCCGCCGCTCGACCACCTGCGACGGCCGGCCCGTCGGCATCTACCCGGAGACCAAGCACCCGTCCTACTTCGACAGCATCGGCCTGTCCCTCGAGGAGCCCCTGGTGCGCACGCTGGACGCCAACGGCTTCAGCGGCAAGCGCGACCCGGTGTTCATCCAGAGCTTCGAGGTCGGCAACCTCCGGCAGCTGAACCACATGACCAAGGTGCGGCTGGTCCAGCTGGTGGACTGCTCGGGCGCGCCGTGGGACTTCCGGGCCGCCGGTGATGCCCGCACCTACGCCGACCTGATCACGCCGGCGGGCCTCAAGTTCGTGGACCGCTACGCGGACGGGATCGGCGCCTGCAAGGACCGGCTGATCCCCCGGGACGCGTCCGGCGCCCTGACCACGCCGAGCCCGGTGATCGCCGACGCCCACCACCAGGGCCTGGTCGTGCACGCCTGGACGTTCCGCCGGGAGAACCAGTTCCTGCCCGCCCAGTTCCGCAGCGGCAGCGACCCCAACGCGGTCGGCGACCTGGTGGGCGAGATCCGGACCTTCGCGGCCGCCGGCCTGGACGGCTTCTTCACCGACAACCCCGATCTGGGGGTGGCGGCCGTCGGTTGACGGCCGATCGCCGGGCAGACTGCGGGATGGCTGTCACCTTCGACGACACCACCCGCAGGCTGCTCGACGGCAAGAACTTCGCCGTCGTGGCCACGCTCGACCGGGACGGGAGCCCGCACACGTCCACCGTCTGGTACGTCCGCGACGGCGACACCGTGCTGTTCTCCAGCGCCGGCCACCGGGCCAAGATCCGCAACCTGGAGCGCGACCCGAGGGTCAGCCTGACCGTCTACGACCTGGCCAACCCCTACTCCGCCATCGACATCCGGGGCACCGCCGCGCTGGAGGTGGACGCGCAGCGCGAGCTGCCGGCCCGCCTGTCCCAGCGCTACCTGGGCCAGGACGCCGCCCCCGAGCCCGAGGACGTCGTGCGCTACATCGTGCGGATACGCCCGGACAAGGTCACCGCCTTCTCCGTCTGAAGGTGGTGACCTGTCCGGACCCGCCATGCACGTGACCCGCCGCGGTCACGGTGCGGCGTTGTTTGCCAGCTCCAGCGCTGCCTCCGGGAACCACTTGCCTGCGCCGGGGTCGATCCGGCCCCACTCGGGGTCGACCGTCTCGCCGGCGGGGCCGAGGCCGCGGGTGCACTCCCCGTCGGACTCGCCCGGGATCTTCACCCACAGGTAGGCGTCGACCAGCGGCTCACCGGGGGCGAGCGCCGGGGCCAGGCCGGTGCCCCGGCCGGGCGGGTTGCACCAGTCCTGCGGGTCGGGATAGGCGGGCGGGCTCCACGGGCCGTTGGCGTTGCGGCTCGTGTCGATCACGTAGTGGGTGTCCGCCGCCACGCTGCCGAGCATGGTGGCGTAGCGCAGGTTGATGCCCGACGTGTTGAGCGTCGGGTCGTCGGCGTCGTCGCTCCACACGCCCAGCGAGCTGAGCGCCACGCCGGTCCACTCCCCCAGCAGGTCGGCGATCTTGGCCGGGTGCGGGCCGCCGTTCCAGTACTGGTTGGGGCAGTTCACGTAGTCGCCCGGCACGATCTCGGTGGCGTAGGTGACACAGGACGAGATCCACCGGCCGTACTGCACGAGGTTGGGCGTGAACTGGTAGTTCGACACGTTGAGGTAGAAGCCGTCGGCGCCGGCCACGCCCGCCTGCACGAGGCGCTGGGCGATGTCGCCGTTGCCGAGCCAGGCGCTGTGCGTGCCGTCGAGGTAGGTCGTGACGTTGGGGAGGGCCCCGAGGACGCCGACCGCGTGGTTCATCATGGCGAAGCGGTCGGACGCCGCGGTCGCCGGGTCGGCCTCGGCCGGCTGGCACCACTCCAGCGTGTTGGACCCGTCGGCGCTGCCGTAGGGGTCGTACCAGGGGATGATGCCCAACCCGTCCGGTTCGAGGATCACGATGGCGGGCCGGTCGCCGATCCCGGAGGCGAAGCCGTCGATCCAGGCCTCGTACTCAGCCGCGTTGGTCGCCCCACCGGCGGAGAACTGGGCGCAGTCCCGGAACGGGATGTTGTAGGCCACCAGCACGGGGATGGCGCCCTTGGCCTGCGCGTTCTTGACGACCTGCTTCACGTCCTGGCGGACCGAGCGGGGCGTCCCCTTGGTGAACCAGACGGCCTGGGGCGTGTCGATCATGGCCTGGATGGCGGCGGCGTTCGCGGTGTCGCCCTGCGCGGTGAGGGCCTCGATCTGCTGGCGGGCCCCGTGGTTCGGCTTCGGGACGTAGAGCCCACCCGTCGCAGCCGGCGGGGCCGACGCCGGCGCCGCGCCCGCCACGACGACGAGCGTCACGAGCGCCATCAGGCTCCCCAGCCTCCCCAGCCGCCAACGGAGTGCGTTGTCGCTCTTCATGGCCCCTCCCCATGTCGTGCGTGCCTGTGGTGTTGTGGAAGCGCTCTCACACTAGGCGCGACCCGCACTCCACGGAAAGTGTCCGGTGGGTAACCGCCCCGATCAGGTGCTCTGCGCCGCGAAGCTGACGTCCGCGGCGTCGACCGTGCCGGCCTGGCGGCCGGGCGCAGCGGTGTCTCCCCAGTACAAGTTGGTGAAGGCGATGACGACGTCCGGCGGCGGCGCGCCCCATTCGCTCAGGTCCTCGGTGGTGTGGGCGTCGGCAACCAGGGTCGTGTCGTAGCCGCGCACCAGCGCCCCGTGGAGCGTGGAGCGCACGCAGGCGTCGCTCTGGGCGCCGGTCACGATGAGCCGGCCGACCCCCCGGTCGGCGAGCACGGCCTCCAGGTCGGTGTCCTCGAACGAGTCGCCGTAGCACTTGTGGACCAGCGCGTCGGCCTCCCGTACGTCGAGCTCCGGCACGAACTGCCAGCTCTCGCTGCCGCGGGGGAACTCGTCGTTGGCGTGCTGGACCCAGACGACGGGCGCGTCCTCGGCCCGGGCCCGTTCGACCAGGCCGGCGATCGTGGCGAGAACGGCGTCGCGGTTCAGCGTCTGGGCCATGATCCCGTTCTGGACGTCGATGACCAGCAGGGCGGTGTTGGGCCGGTCGGGCAGGGTGGTCATGGTCCCCGTTGTACCGCAGGCGAAAACCAGCCGGGGAGCGGGTGCCGCCGGCGTTAGGTTCGGGCCTGTGCGCGCGCCCCGGTCCCACACGTACGAGATCTCCGTGCTGTGGACCGGCAACCGGGGCACCGGCACGAGCGACTTCCGCAGCTACGACCGGGCGCACGAGGTGTCGGCCGCCGGGCGGCAGGCGATCGCGGGGTCGTCCGATCCCGCGTTCCGGGGCGACCCGACCCGCTGGAACCCCGAGCAGCTGCTGGTCGTGTCGCTCTCGCAGTGCCACATGCTGTGGTACCTGCACCTGGCCGCCGACGCCGGGGTGACCGTCGTGGCCTACAGCGACGACGCGGTCGGCACGATGGTGGAGGAGCCGGACGGCGCGGGCCGCTTCACCGAGGTGGTCCTGCGCCCGCACGTGCTCGTGGCCGACGCCGCCATGGTGGCGACGGCCGAGTCGCTCCACGGCCGCATCGGCGACGTCTGCTTCATCGCCCGCTCGGTCAACTTCCCGGTCCGGCACGAGCCGGTGACGGCGGTGGCCGAAGCGGCCGAGCCCTAGCGCCGGGCGTACTCGTAGGCGTAGGACAGGTCCTGCTCGAACTCGCCGCCGGGCCGGCAGGCGAGCAGCCGGGCCCGCAGGCTGAGGTACGACGTCGAGTACACATACCCGACGAGATCGTCGAGGCCCCAGGTGTGCGGCACCCGGAACACGACCTTCCCCTCGTACGCCCGCCCGGCCCGCCGCAGCACCTGGGTCGCCGGGATCCGGTCGATGGCCTCCCACCAGCCTGCCGGCACGCGGTCGCCCGTGCCGGCGGTGTCCTGCCACCGGTCCAGCGTGACGCGCAGCACCCCCTGCCAGTCGCGGCCGTCGCCCCACGGATCGCCGCCCCACAGCAGCGCGATCCCACCGCCGGGCGCGAGGTGCGGAACCACGCGCCCGACCTCCTCGGCACCGGCCACCAGCCACCGCGTGTTGGCGACCCCCAGCCGCTGCGCCTTGCGCCGGCCCAGGGCGACCGCCTCGACCTCCTGGTCGACGGCGAGCACCTCGCCGGCGTACGGCGCGAGGGCGAACGCGACCTGGCCCGTGCCGCAGGCGAGGTCGAGGAACCTCGGCCCCCTCACCCCACCTCGTGGGACATGGCGTCGACCGCCACGGTCACCGCCAGGATCAGCACGACCTCCTGGGGGTCGTGCACCTCGACGCCGTAGGTGTCGCGCACCCGGAACCACTTCTTGGACACCTCGGCGATCTTGTGCCCGTCGCGCTCGATCTCGTACTCGTGGTCGACGATGTTGCCGTGGACCTTGAGGTCCCCGCCCGAGACCTCGACGTGGAACCGGTCCCGGATGCCGACCAGGGCCTTCTTCACGGTCGCGTCGCCACCGCCGGGGAACTCGATGCGGATCTTGTCCCGGATCGAGAGCTTCTTCTCCCGGATGGTGGCGACCTCGTGGCCGGCCCGGTCCTCGAGCTTCCAGGTGTCCCGGATGCGCAGCGCCTTGCCGTCGACCTTGAACGCCTTGTCGCCGTGGCCGTCCTCGATCCAGTAGTCGTCGCCGACCGCGATCATCCTCTGGCGCATCTGGTACCGCAGCACCGGCTCGTCGTCGTGCCTGTCCCGTCGCAGGAACCCCATGGCGTCACCGCTCCCACTTAGCCCGTTTCGACGTCGCGAGATTGTCACAGACCGCCGGAACTCCACCCATCGCGGGCCCCGTCGAACCCGGCATGAGACGACACCTATGCACCATCAGCGTCCTCGTGGCCGCGCTGGGCATCTCGGGCTGCGGCTCCCACCGGCCCGAGACCGCCACCGCAGCCCGCGGCGCGCCCGACGGCGCGCCCATCTACGAGGCCAACCTCACCGTGCAACAGGACGAGGGCCACGGCCCGGAGGCCTGCGTGATCTCGACCATGAGCCTCCCGCCCGGCTGCGGCGGTCTCCCCATAGTGGGCTGGGACTGGGACGCAGTCGACGGCGAGGAGACCTATGGCCCCGCCACCTGGGGCTCCTTCCACGTGACCGGCACCTACACCGACGGCGCACTCACGCTGACCGAGCCCGCGGGCCCTCCCCGGGGCGACGACGGCGCCGCCGTACCGCCGCTGCCCCCCGCGTGCGACAACCCCGAGGTCGTCGACCCGACGCAGGACGTCGTCCAGTGGGGCACGGTCGACATCAGCGGTCCCGACCTGGTCTCCACCTGGGTCAACGACCGGCCGCCCGGCGTCACGGACGGACCCTTCACCGCCAACGTGGTCGTGCTCCCCGGCGCCGGTCCCGCCGTGCACGACCGGATCCGGCAGACCTACGCCGGCGGGCTGTGCGTGGTCGAACGCCAGGCCCACACCCTCGACGAGCTGACCCGTGTCCAGAACGAGGCCTTCGATGCCGACGCGGTCGCCCACTTCGGCACGCCCCTGTCGGGCGGCGTCATCACCGCCCTCAACGCCGTGCGGGTCGAGGTCTGGGTGGCCGACCAGCCCGCGCTCGACTACGCCCAGCAGCGCTGGGGCGACCGGGTCGTGCTCGAAGGCGTCCTAGAGCCCGTCGGCTGACTCGCGGACGGACCGCACGACCTGGGCCAGGTCCACCGAGCCGGTGGTGTCGACGTCGACCAGAGGCCAGCCGCCGGCCACCGGCTCGCTCACCTCGTCGTTCCACAGCTCGCCGGGCGTCCGCACCGAGTCGAAGTGCCCGGCATGGCGCACCCGGCAGAATACCTCGACGATCCGCCCCGGCAGCTGCCCCAGGTTCTCCCGGGCCGGCGACCGGCGGAAGTTGCTCTCGATGACCGCCCCCGGCGGGGACTCGGACGCCACCGCCAGCATCACCCGGATCGCGGCCAGCCCGACCTGGCGGGACGTCTCCACGTCGGGCACGGGCAGGACGGCCATGAGCGCGTCCTTGATCGTGTCCTTGGCGATCAGCGGGAGCTGGAGCTCCCGAGCCTGCTGATCGGTCCCGGGTCCGGGAAGCCCGGGACCGATCAGGTGAGGGGATCAGGTGACCGCGCGGGCCTTCTCGCCGGCCAGGCTGCGGAGCCGGTCGTCCGGCTCGTTGGCGGCCAGGGCCGTCACCTGCTCGCGGACCGCCGCGCTGTTCCGCTCGGACACCGCGTTGATCGCCCACTTGCGCACCGCGCTGTGGTCGTCGGCGAGGAGGCCCGCCAGCACCTCGTCCGACGTCTCCGCCGGCATGTTGGCGGACGAGGTGGCGACCGCCACCCGCACCTCCATCCGGGGCTTGCCGGCCGCCTCGGCCAGGGCGTCCCGGGCCGCGGGGTCGTCGATGCGGCTCAGGGCGTGGACCGCCCGCGCCGCCAGCCAGGCCTCGTCGTCGTCGAGCAGCTCGCGCAACATGCCGACCTCTTCGGCGCCGATCCCGGCGTAGGTCGACTCGTCCGGCTCGATGCTGCTGAGCTGCGCCCGCAGCTCGTCCATCGTCATCGTCATCGTGACTCCTCCACGCCGCGTCAGACCGGCACGCTCAGCGTGCTGCCGATCATCGTGGCCTTCTCGCTGTCGGACAGGTCCGGGGGCAGGTTGGTCCAGCCCACGTTGGGGAACATGAGGTTGTCGCTCGACGTGGTGACGTGGAACAACCCCAGGACGTGGCCGATCTCGTGCGCCGTCAGCCAGAGCGCGTTGCTCTGCACGATCGCCGCGCCGGGCTCGCCGTCGGGATGGGTGGCGCAGCCGAGCAGGTTGCCCCCGCCGCCCACCAGGGTCTGCACGATGTAGACGACGAGCTCGTCGGCCGGAACGCCGTTGCGGTTCGCGAACAGCAGGTCGTGCTCCGCCGTCGGGTTCCCGAGCGTGCAGGTCCCCACGTCGAGCGCCAGCAGCGGTTGCAGGCTGGCGTCGCCGCTCAGGTCCTCGGTCGAGCCGAACCGGCAGTCCAGGCCCGACTTCACGTAGAGGCGCCGGATCTCGGTGAACTGCCGCTTGACGAACGACGTGATCGTGGCGTCCACCGGCAGCAGCGACTTGAACGACAGGCCCACCCGCTCGCCGCGGGCGAAGTCGGACGGCCAGGTCCACTGGGAGATGTCGGCCGGGTAGCCCGGGTCGAGCGTGCCGGGACCGGTGTCGCCGCGGGTCACGCGGATGTAGCGGTTCCCGTCGAAGAAGTAGGTCTTCGAGCCCGAGTACAGCGCGGCGTCGATGCCGTGCTCGCCGAACCCGGCCGGCCAGCTCCACTCGGCGACGGACGCCGGATAGCCCGGGTCGACCGTACCGGGGCCCTCGTCGCCCCGAGTGACCCGGATGTACTGGTCGCCGTCGAAGAAGTAGGTCTTCGACCCCGAGTACAGGGCGGCGTCGATGCCGGACGCGCCGAAGCCCGCCGGCCAGCCCCAGTTCGAGATCGAGGCCGGGTAACCGGCGTCCACGGTGCCCGGGCCGGTGTCGCTCCGGGTCACGCGGATGTAGCGGTCGCCCTCGAAGAAGTAGGTCTTGGACCCCGAGTACAGGGCGGCATCGATGCCGCGGGTCCCGAAGCCGGCCGGCCAGTTCCAGTTCGTGATCGGGGCCGGGTAGCCGGAGTCCACCGTCCCCGGTCCCGTGTCTCCCCGGGTCACGCGGATGTAGCGCTTCCCATCAAAGAAATAGCACTTCGACCCTGAGTACAGAGCAGCGCCAACGCCCATGGTGCCTCCTTTGGCAGCACGATGCCCGACCGTCCCAGGCGTACAGAGGCCTCCGGAGGGGTGTCTGATACCGGAAACCTGCCTCAGGCGAGCGCTTGCCCGACCAGCGCCCCGGCCAGGCCGGCGGCCACGGTGAGCAACAGGGACCGGCGCCGCACGGTGACGAGCGCGGCCCCGGCGGCCAGCCAGACCCCGCTCCCCGCGGCGTGATCCGATCCCAGCAGCGTCGCCGCGGCCAGCACCGCGAACAGCGGGGCCGGGAGCCGGTCCACGACACCCGCCAGCGGGCCGCGGGGCGGCGGCAGCAGGGCGACCGAGACGGCCCGGCTCCCGACCGTGATGGCCGCCACCGCCGCCACGAGCACGGCCGGGCTCATCCGCGGCCTCCCGCGGCGGCGACCCCGACGGCCACGGCCAGCCCACCCAGCACGCCGGCGCCGGGCGCCACGGTGAGCAGCACGGCCGCCGCGCCCGCGGCCACGACCGCCAGCACCGCGTCCCGGCGGCGGCGGGTGGTGACGGCCGCCAGGCCGATGAACAGCACCGGGAACACGGATTCGGCGAGCGGGGCGATGGCGCCGAGGGACGCCCCGGCGACGCCGGCGACCGTGCCCGCCACCCAGGCCGAGTACGCGGCGGCTCCGGACAGGACCACCGTGCGCTCGGCCCGGGCGTCCCGGGTCAGGGCCAGCCCCACCGTCTCGTCGGTGAGGAACCACGACAGCAGGACCCTGCGGCCCCTCCCCCAGCGCAGGTGGGGCCGCAGGATGGCGGCCAGCGGCACGTGGCGCAGCGCCAGGGGGATGACGCTGGCCAGCACCGCCCCCGCGCTCCCGCCGGAGGCCAGCAGCCCGACCATGGCGAACTGGGCCGCGCCCGAGA
>DATBGF010000439.1:0-15290 GCA_036558145.1 Acidimicrobiales bacterium | reverse complement strand
CCGGCGCGGCCAGACCCACCGGGACCAGCCCGCCACACATGAGCGCGAGCAGGCGGACGCGGACGTGGGAAACGTTCCCCATCCGGCCCGTGATCGCCGCCGGCACGGCTCGGGATACCCCCGCGCGGGATTTTTCCGGGGTGGGCGTCACCGTTTGACGGGAGGCGGCGATCACGTATCAGATGCTCTGATGGCTGGGGTCGAGCGGTTCAACGGGGAGTTCGACGCGGTGCTGAACGCCGCGCAGTCCGGCGCGCCCTGGGCCTTCGAGCGGATCTTCACGGCGCTGTCGCCGGTCGTGACCGGCTACCTGCGGGTACAGGGCGCGCACGAGCCCGACGACCTCTCCAGTGAGGTGTTCGTCGCGGTGATCCGCAACATCGGGCGCTTCAGCGGGGGCGAGGCGCAGTTCCGCTCGTGGGTCTTCACGATCGCCCACCGCCGCCTGCTCGACGAGCGCCGCAAACACGGGCGGCGACCACAGTTCACCGCGCTCAGCGAGGCGATGGAGCTGGCCGGGCCGGACGACGTCGAGGACGCGGTCGAGCGGGCACAGCGCACGGAGTGGGTCCGCGAGCTGTGCGACGGGCTCTCGCCGGACCAGCGCGACGTCCTGCTGCTGCGGCTCCTGGGACGCCTCACCATCGAGGAGGTCTCCGCGATCGTCGGCAAGTCCAACGTGGCGGTGAAGGCCCTGCAACGGAGGGGTTTCCGAGCCATCGGTCGCATGCTGGCGCCCGAGGAGGTATCGCAATGACCGAGCGTGGCGATAGCGACGCCATGATGAGGTCAACTCGCTACACGTACGACGACGTCCTCGAGGCGCTCGTGCGGGGCGACGACGTCCGTGGTTCACATGCCTCGCTGGCGGGCTTCGTCCGCGAAGTGCGGGCGATGGAGGACGATCCGGTCCCCGTCCCCTCGGAGCAACTAGCTGCTCTGCTGGAGGGCCGGCCGCTGGGCATGGCCCGGCTGGTCGGCGCCGGGAGGGTCGGTGGCCTGGGCCGCGCCGCCAAGCTGGGGATGGGGGCGGGGCTGGCCGCCGCCGGGGTGCTCGCGGCGGGTGCCATCGGGGTGCTGCCCGCCGCCGCCAACAACGCGGTCCGCGACGCCATCGAGGTGGTGACGCCGGTCCAGTTCACCGACAACCAGGACCACCCCGAGAACTTCGGCGACCGGGTGTCGACCGACGCCACCGGCGAGAGCGACGGGGAGAACGGCGTCGACGGCCGGCAGATCTCCGACGAGGCTCCCGGTGCCGACAACAGGGGCGACTCGGCGAGGCCGGACGAGCCTCCGGGCCAGTCCGGCGTGACCGGCCAGGACCGGGCCGACCAGACCCCCGCGGGCACCGCTCCCGGCCAGGTCGATCCCGGTCCCAACGGCAACGGGCAGGACGACGACGAGTCGCCGACCACGACCGAGCAGCCGGACCACACGCCGCAGAGCACGGTGCCCCCGGCCCGCACCCAGAACAGGGCCCCCGGCCAGTGAGTTCTTCCCCTCCGTGACTCACTGACGCCCCGAGGCACCAGCGTCCCGTGGCCGCCCAGCGACAGGATGGCGCACGGAGACGCTGGTGCCTCGTCAACCCGGCCGCACCGCGGCGATCAGCGCGTCGACGGCCGGATCGGCGGGCCCCTCGGCCCGGCGGGCGATCAGGAGCGAGCGCCGGACGAACGGCTCGGCGCCGACCCGGCGCAGCACCACCCCCGACCGCTCGACCTGCGCCACCGGGAGCACCGACCAGCCGAGGCCGAGCGCCACCATCTGGGCGAGGACGTCGGGCTGGTGCGACTCCGCCACGACCGTCACGGCGCAGCCGGCCCGGCTCAGGGCATCGAGCACGAGGGCACGCGTCTGGGAGCCCGTCGGGTACGTCACCCACGGGCCCCACGCGGCCGGCGGCCCGTCGGCCGGGGCGTACACGGCGAGGTCCTCGTCGAGCAGCGGCGCGGCGGTGACGCCCTCGGGCAGGACGGCCGGGGCGACGCACACCGCCACGTCGAGGCGGGCCGCGACGAGATCCCGCAACAGCTCGCCCGAGGGGCTCACCTGGAGGCGGAGGTCGACGTCGGGCCGCGAGCCCCGGAACGCGGCCAGCCCGGCGGCGCAGTGGATCGTGGCCGCGGCGTCGATCATCCCGACCCGCACGGCACCGGTCGTGCCGGCTCGCCGCCGTTCGGCCCAGCGGGCGAGGTCCTGGGTGCGGGCCAGCACGGCGTGGGCGTGGTCGAGCACGACCCCGGCCGCCTCGGTGGGGACGCGCCGCCGCCCGTCGCGGGCGAAGAGGGCGACCCCGAGCCGGCGTTCGAGCTCGGCGAGGCCCTGGCTCAGCGCCGACGGGCTGACGCCGACCGCCGCCGCGGCATCGGCCCACGTCGGCGCCTCGTGCACGGCGACGAGGTAGTCGAGCTGCTGGACGGACAGGTTCGGGAGCGGTCGCACATCGTTCAGACTTCCTGAACAATCTGCCACTATGCAACATGTTCGTTTACGATCGCTGCATGACCGCACGCACGATCGCTCCGGCAACCGGCCGGCTCGGCGTCCTCCTCCCCGGCCTCGGCGCCGTCGCCTCCACCGTGATCTCCGGCGTCCTCCAGGCCCGCCAGACCGGGAACGCGCCGATCGGGTCGCTCACCCAGATGTCCCACATCCGACTCGGGGACCGGGCGGAGGGGCGCAACCCGTTGATCAAGGACTTCGTCCCGCTCGCCACGCTCGACGACCTCGTGTTCGGCGGCTGGGACCCGATCTCGCCCAACGCCCTCGAGGCGGCCCGCACCGCGGGGGTGCTGGAGGAGCGCGACCTCGCCCCGATCTCGGGCGAGCTGGAGGGCGTGGTCGCCATGGACGCCGTGTTCGACAAGGACTGGGTCAGCCGGCTCGACGGCACCCGGGTGAAGTCCGGGGCCACGAAGCTGGACCTGGCCCAGGCGCTGATGGACGACATCGAGCGGTTCCGGGTCGAGAACGACTGCGACCGGCTGGTGATGGTCTGGTGCGCGTCGACCGAGGCCTACCGGGACCTGACCGAGGTGCACGAGACCGTCGAGGCGTTCGAGGCCGGGCTGGCGGCCAACGACCCCATGATCAGCCCCAGCCAGATCTACGCCTACGCCGCGATCATGAGCCGGGTGCCGTACGCCAACGGCGCCCCGAACCTCAGCTCCGATCCGCCCTGCATGATCGAGCTGGCCGAGCGCAACGGCGTGCCGATCGGCGGCAAGGACTTCAAGACCGGCCAGACGCTGATGAAGACGATCGTGGCGCCCGGCCTCAAGGCGCGCATGCTCGGCCTGAACGGCTGGTTCTCCACCAACATCCTCGGCAACCGCGACGGCGAGGTCCTCGACGACCCCGAGAACTTCCGCTCGAAGGAGGTCTCGAAGCTGGGCGTGCTGGACACGATCTTCCAGCCCGAGGCGTATCCCGAGCTGTACTCGGACATCTCCCACGTGGTCCGCATCAACTACTACCCGCCCCGCGGCGACAACAAGGAGGGGTGGGACAACATCGACATCTTCGGGTGGATGGGCTACCCGATGCAGATCAAGATCGACTTCCTCTGCCGCGACTCGATCCTCGCGGCGCCGCTCGTGCTGGACCTGGCCCTGTTCTTCGACCTGGCCGCCCGCGCCGGCGAGAAGGGCGTGCAGGAGTGGCTGAGCTTCTATTTCAAGGCGCCGATGACCGGCCGGGGAGACCTGCTGCCCGAGCACGACATCTTCATCCAGCAGATCAAGCTGAAGAACACGCTCCGGGAGTGGATGGGCGAAGCCCCCGTCACCCACAGCGAGGCCTAGCCGGCCTCGACCGGCTAGCCGCCGAGGTCGGCCCGCGCGCAGCGCCGGGGCGCGTTGACCGGGTTGCAGCGGGCGGGCCCGTCGCCGGGCAGGTCCACCACATAGCCGGTGCCGAACGGGTCGTCCGGGAACACGTAGTCGGTCGACACGTACTGGGCGCCCGAGGCGAACGCCGCGTCCCGCATGGACGTGTCGCCGCTGCGGGCCTGGACCGTGTCGGCGTCGGCTCGGGTGCGCACGATGTACCCGGCGCTGACCAGGTCCCGGATGCGGGCGCCGTCCGCCAGCGGGTCGTTGACCACCATGATGGCGGCGTCCGGATCCGTCTCGGGCACGTCCACGAACAGGCGGCGGTCGGCCAGGTCGGGGACCTGGGCCCGGTAGGCGTCGCGCTTGGCGCCGTGGTCGTCCAGCATGAACAGCACCTGGCCCCGGACCTGGTCGAGTCGGGGCCAGCGGCCGGCCTGGACCGCGGCGTTGAGCGTGGCGGCGTGGCCCCGCACCTCGGCCGGGGTCAGCACCCGGTCGGCGGGGAACACCGCGTCGATCTCGGCCTGGAGCGTGGCGAAGTCGGGCCCGGTCCACGGCAGCGGCTGGACGAAGCCGAGCCCCGGGTCGGGGATGACATCGTCCTTGGCCTCGATCTGGATCGTGACGGGCAGGTGGCCGGGGTGGGCGTCGGACCAGTCCCGCACCTGGGTGAGGCAGATGGCCAGCGTCGGGCAGGTCGTGCGGAAGTCGACCTCCTGGACGTGGAGCACCTTGAGGCCCGGGCCGGCGAGCGCCGGATCGGGCGGCGCGATGCCGAGGAGGTCCACGGTCTTGGGGTGGGCGTAGCGGCCGCCGCCGGGGTCGTCCAGGAACACGTCGAGCTCGATCTGGCGCACCCCGGCGTCGAGCTCGTCCGCCAGCGGGTGGTGGGTGTACTCGAAGCCCTGGGCCGCGGCCCCGAGGAAGCCGTTCAGCGCCTCCTGGAGCGCCGGCTCGGGCTGCACGTGGTAGCTGTTGTGCGACGCCAGCACCTGGATCTCGTTGAGCCGGATGCCGGCACCCGGCGTGTGCGACCCGTGCCCCGGGCCCTGCCCGGGGATGACGCAGGCGGCCGCCGCCAGCAGGGAGGCGGCGAGCACGGCGACGGGCGCGGACGGGAGCAGGCGGCGGCTCATGACCGGCCAGCATGGCCCAGCGGGCGGGCGCCGGCACGTCGGTTGGTCCCCACGGGCTACGCGGGCGGTGCCAGGAACACCGCGACGGTGCCCTCGTCCCAGCGGTCCTGGAGCTCGGTGTAGCGCTCCAGCGGCTCCTGCCAGCGGGCGTCGGCGTCGAGCAGGCCGTCGTGGACCATGGCCCCGAGGTCCCGCCGGTGGGTGCCGTACAGCCAGGGGCGGAGGCCGACCGCCTCGGCCGCGTCGATGTGCCAGCCGGCGTCGTCGACCGACACCGAGGTCAGGAGGCCGCGGGCCGCGGCCTCCACGCCGTTCGCCGACAGCCGGATCTCGCCGTCGGCCAGCGCTCCCTTGAGCTGCTCACGCACGTAGAACAGCTCGAGCTGCTCGTCCTTGGACAGGCCCGCGTGCCGGGTGACCAGCGTGGACCCGTCCGGCGTGAACAGCGCGTAGTCGCCCGCGACCACGCTCAGCCGGGGGAGCCCGCCGGGGGAGCGCCGCCCGTCGCCCAGCTGGCGCCAGCCGATGTGGTCGTCCACCACGAACGCGGTGCCCCGGTCCTGCAGCTCGGCCATCACCGCCTCGCAGTAGGGGTCGAACACACCCTCGCCGCAGCCCACCTCCACGCGATCGGGCAGGTCGGCCCGGGCGACGGCGTCGGTGACGTCCCGGGCGACGGGGTACGTGGAGGGCGGTGCGGTCGTCCCGTTGTTGGCCGCCGGCAGCGTGGCCAGCGCGGCGACGCCGGCCACGGCCGCCAGCCCGGCCGCGGGCCACCAGGCACGCTGCGGGGTGGGCCGCCGGCCCCGGACGGCCGCCACCAGCAGGGCGAACGTGACGAAGGCGCCCACCGGCCACAGCCAGCGGGCCTGGTAGGCGATGGTCCCGAACCGGCTCGTCGGGGTCTGGACGCCCGTCAGCACCGCCGCCACCAGCAGCGTGGCGGCCACCCCGGCCGCGGCCACGACGGCCCGGTCCCCGGACCGCCGGCCGGACCAGGCCGCCAGTCCGACCAGCACGGCCACCAGCCCGAGCGCGGCGACGGACGCCGGCGCGGAGGGCAGGTCGTTCCCGAAGGCCGCCAGCCGGAAGGTCCGGGCGTAGGACGGGCGCCCCCACCAGGGCGGCAGCGCCACGACGGAGGCGACCGCCCGGTACCCGCCGTGCCATCCGAGCGTGACCCGCTCCGCGCTCTGGCTGCGCTGGAGGCGGGTCAGGTTGCCCTCGTGGGCGGTCACCTGCTCGATGAGCGGCTGGATCCAGCACAGCACCGCGACCACCGCGGCGATCCCGAGCAGGGCCCCGTCCCGGTGCCAGCCCCCGCCGGCCCGGCGGCGCCACGCCGACAGCGCCACGGTCCCGACCGCGGCCACCAGCAGCAGCGGGACCAGCAGCGTGTAGCTCAGGTTGGTCGCCAGCACCAGGCTCCCGGCCAGCACGGCCCAGGGGAGGCAGATGTGGTCGCCCGCCACCGTCGCCCAGACGAGCACGGCAAAGCACAGGAAGGGCAGGAGCACGGTGCCCGCGTGCCAGGGCTCGATCAGGGCCTCGCTGCCCATCGACCAGCACAGCAGCCCGGTCACCGCCATCGCCGCCGCGGCCACTGCCGGCCCGCCGGCCCGCCGGGCGGCGAAGAAGATGCCGGCGACCGAGGCCATGGCGATCGCCGTCGTGCCGATCACGAGCCCGCCCCCGCCCCCGACCAGCGCCGCGGGCACCGCGAGCGCGTCGTACAGCAGCGGGCCGGGATGGTTGAAGTCGAACCCGACCTCCCACGACGCCGACGCCCACATGCCGAGCAGCGGGAGGTCCCCTCCCTGCCCGCCCCCGAGCACGTCCCGGGCCCGCACCGCGATCAGCGCCGAGTCGCCCACCGGCACCCACCCGCTCGCGATCGCCCGGCCCCCGGACACCGCCAGCGCCACGAGGACGGCCGCGAACGCCACCCACGCCACCCGCCCGGCCCAGACCGACGGCCCCTCCGCCGTGGCCCCGGCCGGCTCCGTCGCCTCCGCCCCGGCCCCGGCCGGCTCCGTCGCCTCCGCCTCGGCCCCCGGCGGCTCCGTCGCCTCCGCCTCCACGGACGCCGGTTCGGTTGCGTCCGCTGGTGTGTCGGGGGGCGCGGGGTGGTCCCTGGCCGCGGCCAGAGGGGTGCCGGGGTCGTCCTCGGGGCCGGCGACGGCGGGCCCATCCCCAGGGCTGCGCAGCTCCACTGACCAGGGAAGCTAGTCCCCCGGGGCGTCCTCCTCGGGATCGAAGTAGACGGTCATCGAGTGCCGGGTGCCGTTCTCGCTGACGCAGAAGTTGAGGACGAGGTCGACGACCTCGAGACCCCGCTCCTCGATGGACTCCGCCGCCTTGCGCAGCAGCGCCGGGACGTCGCCTCCGGTCTCGCCCTGCACGGTCATCGAGGGGGCCGGATCCGCGATGCCGGCCAGGTACCGGTCGACCTGTTCCCGGTCGTAGCCGCGCAGCACGAGCGTGAAGTCGGGCCTGCGCCTGAGCGGCTCGCTGGGGCGGCGGCCCTCGACCCGGTCCAGGTACACGTCGACCTGCGTGCGCTCGTAGCCGCGCAGGGCGAGGTCGAACCGCCTGGTGTTGGGATTCACCATGGCCGGCGGCCTATGCAGCCCGGAACAGCAGCCAGGCGTCGCGCATCCGCTGTACCTGGCCCGGGGTGAACTGCGTGTAGCAGGAGTCGAACGAGTAGTCCATGTAGTTGTGGATCGGGTCGTTCCCGGGGGCCCTGCACGTGTCCTTCCCCTCGGGGCAGCCCGACGTCGGGGTCTTCTGCGCCGGGGTGTCCTCGACGAAGTCGCCCTTGGCGTTGCAGCCGTGGAAGAACGTGTGCTCGAGGTTGAGCCAGTGGCCGGTCTCGTGGGTCGCGGTCTTGCCCTCGTCGAACTGTCCTGCGTAGGTGGTGGAGGTCCCCGGGAGCGACTCCCAGTCGATGACGATGCCGTCGAGGAACGCCTGGCCCGGCTTGTTGACGATCTTGGGCAGGTAGGCCCAGCCGAGGAAGTCGCCGGCGGTCGTCGAGTAGAAGTTCAGCGCGCCCGGCCCGCCCTGGTGCAGGGCCCGCTTCATGCCCTTCTCGTCGATGCCGCCCGGGGTCGCGTAGAACCACTGCGCGTTGTCCGTGCGGGTGACACCGGCCAGCCGGAACGAGAACCCGGTGGCGGCGCCACCCTCGTCGCCGGCGAAGGTCTCGTTCATGACCTGGATCTGGTCGTCGATCTGCTGGGCGGTCAAGTCCCCGATCGTGCCGTCGGTGACGACGTGGAGGTAGACCGGGATCTCCGCGTGGAAGTTCGATCCGGCCCGGCCCTTGGCGGAAGCGGGCATGTCGTCGTGGGTCTCGCCGAGGTCCGGCTCACGCGGTTCGCCGCCCCGCCCGGCGACCGCGGCGGCAGCCGTCTGGCCACCTCCGCACTGCGATCCGGTCGACGGCGCCGCGCTCGCACCGCCGGCGGCGCCCAGCGTCACGGCACACATGGCCGCGACGACGAAAAGACCCTTGAACCGGTGGTGCATCACGTCGAATCCCCCTCCGACGGGCAGCGCGGATCAGCCCGTCGGGCGCATGGTACGACCACGGACGCGGCCCCGCGGTCAGGGTCTGGGGTGATGTGCCGCCCAGGCGGCCAGCCACGACTCGACGACGGGCCCGAACTCGACCGGGTTGTAGACGTCCTCCTCGGAGGCGAACAGGCCGTCGCCCGCGTAGACCAGGCGGGTCCAGTTGGGGATCTGGTAGATCCGGCCGTCGCCCGGGTCGACGAAGCGGTTCTCGACCTGGCCGACCACCCAGCCTCCCTCGGCGTCGATCGTCCACCAGTCCCACGGGAACTCGCGCATGTGGGTGTAGGGCCAGGCCGTCATCGTGGCGGTGATCCACTCCAGCACCGCTTCGCGGCCGTGGAACTCGCCGAAGTGGTGCTCGATGTAGTGGAGGTCGGGGGTGAAGCACTCGACCCACGGGCCCCAGTCCCCGGTCCGTCCGGCCTCGGCGGCCGCCTCCGTGTAGCGGCGGAACGCCTCGGCGATCTCTTCCCGGTCGAACCCCACGCGGCCCCCACCCTTCCCGACCTGCACGAACGGGACCGGACGGTACTCGATCGTGACCGACGGCCCCGGGGTTGTCCTTGGCGCGATGGTGTTGGTGCGAGCTCGTCACCAGGGGAAGGGACACACGATGACCTCCAGTGACACGCACACGAGCCTGCGCCTGGCCACGGGGCCCGACCTGACCCCTCTCGCCGACAGCGCCCACCTGCTCGAGCCCGTCATGGGATGGGCCGAGCGCGAGCCGGGGCGCGCGGTGGCCGCCCACCGCGAGGGCGACGGGTTCGTCGACGTCTCGGCGCGGGACTTCTACGACCGGGTCCGGGCCCTGGCCAAGGGCCTCGTCGCCAGCGGCGTGGAGCCCGGCGACCGGGTCGCCCTCCTGTCGCGCACGCGCCTCGAATGGCTGCTCACCGACTACGCCATCCTGGCCGCCGGGGGCGTCACGGTGCCGATCTACGAAACCTCCTCGGCCGAGCAGATCCAGTGGATCCTCGAGAACAGCGGTGCGTGCATGGTCGTGGTCGAGACCCCCGCCATGCGGTCGAGCTACGAGGCGATCCACGCCCACGCCGGTGCCTGCCGCGAGGCCCTGGTGATCACGGAGGGCGGCCTGGACGACCTGGCGGCCCGGGGCCGTGACGTCGAGGACGCCACGCTCGACGAGCGCATCGCCGGCCTGGCCGCCGACCGCCTGGCCTCGATCGTGTACACGTCGGGGACCACGGGACGGCCCAAGGGCTGCATGCAGACCCACCGCAACCTGCGCACCAACGTCGCCCAGAACCTCGACGCCGTCCGGACGATGCTCCGGGACGACGAGGTCACGCTGCTGTTCCTGCCCCTGGCCCACACCCTCACCAAGAGCATCGCCCTGGTGTGCATCGAGTGGGGGGCCAAGCTGGCGTTCGCCACCGACTTCGCCCACTTCCCCGAGGAGCTCGGGCTGGCCAGGCCGACGCTGCTCGTGGCCGTGCCCCGGGTGTTCGAGAAGGTCTTCAACACCGCCCAGCGCCAGGCGGCCACCGGGGGCAAGGCCAAGATCTTCGACCGGGCCGAGCAGGTGGCCATCCGCTGGTCCGAGGGGCGCGCCGCCGGGCGCATGCAGCCCCTCGTCAGCGCCCAGCACGCCGCGCTCGGCCCGCTCGTGTACCGCAAGCTGCACGCCGCCTTCGGCGGGAGGCTCAGGTTCGCGTTCAGCGGCGGGGGACCGTTGGGGGCGCGGCTGACCCACTTCTTCAACGGGATCGGCGTGCGGATCTTCGAGGGCTACGGCCTCACCGAGACCAGCCCCACCCTGACGGTCAACCGTGCCGACGCCTGGAAGCCCGGGACCGTCGGGCGGGCGGTGGCGGGCACGTCCATCCGCATCGCGGAGGACGGCGAGATCCTCGCGTCCGGTCCGCAGGTGTTCGACGGCTACTGGAACGCCGAGGCCGCGACCGCCGAGGTGATCGACGCGGAGGGCTGGTTCCACACCGGCGACATCGGCGAGCTCGACGCCGAGGGCTTCCTGCGGATCACCGGGCGCAAGAAGGAGCTCATCGTCACGGCGGCCGGCAAGAACGTGGCGCCGGCGCCGCTGGAGGACCGCCTCCGGGCCCACCCGCTGATCAGCCAGGCGGTGGTGGTCGGCGACCAGCGCCCGTTCGTGGCCGCCATGATCGCCGTCGACCAGGAGGCGCTGTTGGAGTGGGCGGCCGACCAGGACATGGAGAGCCTGGCCGCGGACGACCTCCTCCAGCACGACCTGCTGCGGGAGCACCTGCAGGGCGCCGTCGACGACGCCAACCGCTCGGTGTCCAAGGCCGAGTCGATCCGGGCCTTCGCCATCCTGCCCCGCGACCTGACGGTCGACTCGGGCGAGCTCACCCCGACGCTGAAGGTCCGGCGGGCCATCGTGGTCAAGTCGTACGGGACCGTCGTCGAGGAGCTGTATGGATGACGGCGAGTCGTGCCCGACCTTCCTGGTCGAGGAGAGGTCGCGCCACGAGGTGCTGGGCGACGGCCGGCCGGTCCTGATCCGCCCGCTGCTCTACAGCGACCGCGCCGCGCTGGCGGCCGGGTTCCTCGAGCTCTCGCCCCTGTCCCGGCGGCACCGCTTCTTCCACACGGTCAACGAGCTCGACGACGAGCTGCTCGAGCACCTGACCAACATCGACTACCGCGACCACTACGCCTGCGTCGCGGTCCTGGAGGACGGGCCGGTCCGCAAGGGTGTCGGCGTGGCCCGCTACGTCCGCGAGCCCGGGGACCCGTCGGTCGCCGAGGTCGCCGTGACCGTGGTGGACGCCTACCAGCGCCGGGGGATCGGCACGTTGCTGGTGCGCAGGCTGGGCGAGGTGGCGGCCGGCAACGGCATCCGCACGTTCGTGAACTACGTGCTGTGGGACAACGCCGCCGCCTTGGACCTCCTGGCCGGCCAGCAGTGGCGGATCACCCCGGCCGAGCCGGGCGTCGCCCGCATCGAGGTCGGGGTGCCGCCGCTGCGCGAGGTGCCCGACTCGACCCTCCGCCACCTCATCCGCACGTACGTCGCCCGGCTGCGGGACCTGGGTCGCCGCCCCCCGGCATGATGGCGGGCATGGAGACCGGGCCCTATTCCGTCGCGTTCCCGCAGCGGTGGTGGTACCCGGTGGCGCGGTCGTCCGAGCTGGGCCGGCGACCCCTGGCCGTCACGCTGATGGACACCCCGCTCGTGGTGTTCCGGGGCGCGGGCGGCCGCCCGGCCGTGCTCCTCGATCGGTGCGCCCACCGCAACTACCCCCTCTCGCTCGGGCGCGTGACCACAGGCTGCACGCTGGAGTGCGGCTACCACGGCTGGACCTACGACGGCGCGGGCCGGTGCGTGCGGGTCCCCGGGCTCGCCGGTGACCGGAGCGCAGCGGCCGACACCCGGCAGGTCCCGGCCCACGCCGCGGTCGAGCAGGACGGCATCGTGTGGGCGTGGGGCGAGCCCGACAGCGAGCCGTCGCGGCGCCCGTACGCCCTCCCCGAGGTGGCCGGCCCCGGTGCCGGGGAGGTGATCTTCCGGCGCGACCTCGAGTGCACCCTGCACGCCTCGCTGGAGAACGCGCTCGACGTCCCGCACACGGCCTTCCTGCACCGCGGGATCTTCCGGGGCGGCACCCCGCGCTCCATCACGGCCGTGCGCCGCCCGGTCCCCGACGGCGTGGAGGTGCAGTACCTGGGGGAGCCGGTCGGCATGGGACCGATCCGGCTGGGCGAGGACGCGGGCCGCACCTTCGACCACTGGGACCGCTTCTTCCTGCCGTCGATCGCCCAGATCGAGTACGTGGTCGAGGGCTGGTTCCGGATCGTCAACACGATCGTCCACCTGCCGCTGTCGCCGTTCCGCACCCGGGCCTGGTTCGTCGTCCGGTTCCAGAGCCGGCTGCCGTCGTGGGTCGTGCGGCCCGCGGTGCTGCAGCGGGGCCGGCAGATCCTGCGCCAGGACGCCCGCGCCCTGGCCCGCCAGACCGAGCGGACGCGCAGCCTCGGCGGCGAGCACTACGCCTCGACCGAGCTCGATCTGCTCGGCAACGCCATCTGGCACCTGCTGCGCCACGCCGAGCGGGTCGAGCGACCGGACGGCGGCGACACCGCGGCGGCCGAGGTCAGCGAGCGGACCGTGGTGTTCGAGGCATGACCGCGGCGACCCCGGCGTCGGCGGCCGGCCGGCTCCATCGCGAGTCGTTCGTGCTCGACCTGCACACGCACGGCCCCGGCTTCGTGCCGCCGCCGTTCCGTGCGGTGTGGCGCGGCGTGACGCGGCGGGCCCCGGCCGAGGCCGGGTTCGACGTGCTGGCGGAGGCGGGGGTGGACGCCACGGTCGCCAAGGCCGTCGGCGACCCGATCGTCACCCGCTGGTATGTCGGCCGGAGCCCGTCGGACGCGGTCGAGGCGCAGCTCGCCCTGATCGAGCGCCAGGCCGGGGAGGCCGGCGCCGCCGTCGCCCGATCGGTCGAGGACCTGGACCGGGCCCGCGCCGGGGGCTCGCGCGCGGTGGTCCTCGGGATCGAGGGCGCCGACGCGGTGGCGGAGGACGTGGACCGCATCGACGCGTGGCACGAGCGCGGCGTGCGCGTCATCGTGCTCGTCCACCTGCGGGACAACACCCTCGGCACGACGTGCCTGCCCTGGCAGCAGTACGCCGGGCCCTTGCCGGTCCGGCGTCGCGCCTCGCCGGGCCTCAGCCCGACCGGGAAGCGGGTGGTCGAGCGCATGAACCGCCTCGGGCTGCTGGTCGACGTCGCCCACGCCGACCGGGCCACCCTGCTCGGCGCCATCGACGCGGCGACGGCGCCGGTCGTGTCCTCGCACAGCGGGGCCCGGGCGCTCCAGGACTTCCCCCGCTACCTGGCCGACGACGAGCTGCGGGCCATCGCCGCGACCGGCGGGGTGGTCGGGCTCTGGCCCTACCGCGCCCGCCGCGCCGGGGTGCGCACCCTCGGCGACCTGGTCGCCCACGCCCGCCACATCGCCGACGCCGTGGGCCCGGACCACCTCGCCATCGGCACCGACATGAACGGCGTCCCCGCGGTGATGGCCGGGTACGAGGGCGAGGCCGACCTGCCCAAGCTGACGGCCGCCCTGCTCGACGGCGGCTTCGACGCCGGGGAGGTGGAGGGGATCCTCGGCGCCAACGCCCTCCGGGTGCTGGCCGCGGTGGAGGCGTCGGCGCGGCGCTAGCCGGTGCGGCGCCCGGGCGGTGACGCCCGTGTTTCGGGCGACGCCGAAACGATTGCGGTGCCGGCGGAGGCTGCCGCATCGTGCGACGGGTGAAGCGTGTCCTGCGTGTGCTCGCCGTCCTGCTGGCCGTGATGGTCGTCCCCACGAAGGCGGCCGGCGCGACGGCCTTGCCGACCACGATCCGGCTGCCGGACGGGTTCGGCCCCGAGGGCATCGCCATCGGCGCCGCACCGGTCGCCTACTTCGGCTCGACGGTCGACGGGTCGATCTACCGGGCCGACCTGGTGACCGGCCGGGGCCGGATCATCGGCGCCGCTCCGGGCACGCCCTCGGCCGGCCTGAAGCTCGACCGGCGCGGGCGCCTGTTCGTTGCCGGTGGCCCCGCCGGCGACGGCCGCGTCGTCGATGCGTCCACCGGGGCGGTCCTGGCGAGCTACACGTTCACGTCCGAGCCGAGCTTCGTCAACGACGTGATCCTGACCCCGGACGCGGCCTGGTTCACCGACTCGTTCAACCCCGTGCTCTACAAGCTCCCCCTGGGTCCCCGCGGGGGACTCCCCGGCGAGGGCGGCGTCGTGACGGTCCCGCTCACCGGCGACGTCGCCTTCGCCGAGGGGTTCAACCTCAACGGCATCAGCCGCACACCGGACGGGTCCGGCCTGCTGGTCGTGCAGACCAACACCGGCCTGCTGTTCCGGGTCGACCCCGCCACCGGGGTGACCACCACCGTGGACCTGGGCGGCGAGCTCCTCCCCAACGGCGACGGCATCCTGCTCAGCGGGCGGACGCTGCATGTCGTGCAGAACGTGGACAACGAGGTGGCGGTGGTCCGGCTGGACCGCAGCGGCGCCCACGGCTCCGTCGTGGACCGGCTCACCGACCCCCGCTTCGACGTGCCCACGACCGTGGCCCGCTTCGACGGGCGGCTGTACCTGCCCAACTCGCGGTTCCTCATCGACCCGACGCCGGCCGTGACCTACACGGCCGTCGCCATCCCGGCTCGGCCCTGATCGCTCCCTCGCCGGAAACCGGCCGCGCCGCCACGACCTGGTCGGCCTACGGTGGGGTCGTGCAGCGGTGGCAGGCCGGTGGCTGGTCGATCACCCGGGTGCCCGAGCCCGGCTTCGAGCTCGTGCTCCCCCAGGACGAGGCCACCCGGGCCGCGCTGGAGCGGGCGGGCTGGCTCCAGCCTCACTTCGTGACCGACGAGTGGGCACTGCGGGTCGGATCGAGCGCCCTCGTGCTGTCCGACGGCCGGACCACGGCGATCGTCGATCCCTGGCTGGCGTTCGACGATCCCGCCCGCTTCCGGCCGCGCCTGGACGCGCTGGCCGCCGCGCGGTGGGCCGCGGACGACATCGACCTCGTGATCAACTCCCACATCGACGGGGTGGGCGCCAACGTCGACCCCGAGACCGGCGCTGCGGCGTTCCCCCAGGCCCGCTACCTCGTACCCGGGGCGGAGATGGCCGACCTGGTCGCCGGGCGGCACCAGGGGGCCGAGGGGCTGCTGGAGGTCGAGCGGGCCGGGCGTCTCGACCGCTACGACGACCGGACC
>DATBGF010000438.1:0-1810 GCA_036558145.1 Acidimicrobiales bacterium | reverse complement strand
CGTGGTAGAGGAAGCAGCGGTTCTGGAGCAGGTCGGCCTGGTGCGCCGAGGCGAACGTCCCGATCAGGGCGTCGGTCAACACCACGCCCCGCACGGTGTCGTCCCGGAAGGTGGCCTCGACGGTCTCGCCCAGCGGCCGGGCCACGAAGCGCTCCCACAGGTCGCCACCCAGGCCCCGGCGGACCTCGGCTGCGCTCGGGAGCGGGTCGAGCAACGTGGGCGCCACGGCCCGGGCCAGCCGCTCCGCTCCGGCATAGAAGCGGCGCCAGGCGTCGTACTCGGCGTCGGACCCGGTCAGCTCCCGGAACGACGCGGCGGTGGCCGGCCCCGGGGACCGCTCGACGAGAAGTCCCAGGTCACGGCCATCGCGGCGCACCGGCGTGAACGAGGCGACAGCCCTCGACCTCAAGTCGAGGTCGAGGCTCAGGTCGGCCACGATGCGGTCGGGCAGCAGGCTGACCAGGTAGGAGTAGCGGGAGAGCCGGGCGTCCACCCCGGGGAACACCCGCCCGCTGACCGCGGCCCCGCCCACCTGCCCGGCCCGCTCCAGCACGCACACCGACAGCCCCGCCCGCCCCAGGTAGGCCGCCGCCACCAGCGCGTTGTGCCCCCCGCCCACCACCACGACGTCGTAGCGATCCGTCACGACGACCCCGCCCGCCCATCACAGGCCGCGGCCACCACGAGGGCACGACGATCGGTCGTGAGGGCCGGCCCGCCCGTGCGCGGCAGCACGTCGTAGTGGGCGGTCACGACGGGTGGCCGGTGCGCAGGACGTAGGCGGCGACGATGCCGTCCTCGGTGTGGTCGGCCCGCTCGATGGTGAGCCCGCAGCGGCGGATCAGGGGCTCCAGCAGCCAGGTGAACGTCGAGTGCTCGTCCCGGACGTGCTCCTCCAGCTCGGCCCGGGTCCAGTCGGCCCCGCGGTCGGGCTCGGCGGCGCCGCCGGCGCACCAGGCCTCGATCCGCTCCGCCGCCTCGCCCGGCTCGAAGTCGAAGACGACGTCCCGCAGGCGCAGCACGCCCCCCGGCCGCAGGATCGCCGCGGCGCGGGTGAGGGCGACGCCCTTCCAGAAGTCGGGCAGGTGGTGGAGGGCGTAGCGTGAGTACACGAAGTCGGCCGGCGGCCCCTCGTGCTCGTAGGAGAGGAAGCCCGCCTGGACCACCTCGACGTTGCCCTGCCCGCCGGTCGCGACCCGGGCGCGCAGGGCGGCGAGCATCACGGGCGACACGTCGACGGCCACGACCCGGCGGCACCGCCGCGCCGCCGCCAGCGTGAACTGCCCGGTCCCGGCGCCGATGTCCACGACGACCGAGTCGGGCCCGAGCCCCAGGCCGGCGAGCAGGGCGACCTCGTCCGCCGCGCCGGCGTCCTCCTTGGCGTCGTAGCGGGCCACGTGGGCGGGGTCGAGGTTCTCCCGCCCGGCCGCCGCCACCTCGTCGAGCAGCCAGCCGGGTGCGTGCGCCGCGGTCATCCGGCCATGGTGCCAGTCACGTTCGGCCTCGGCCGAAAGGGTTGCCCGCAAGCCGACCGGCGTGGCCAAGTGGGCGTCAGCAGTTGACCGGCCCCTCACTCCGGCGGCAGAGGGGCCGGTCACTCGCTGTCGCAGGAGCGCCATCCGTCATCGAGCAGCTGGAGCCCGAGCGGGGTGGCGGCGTGCACGACCGCGGTGCCCCGGCGTTGGCTCGCCACCAGACCGGCGGCCCGCAGGACCGAGGCGTGCTCGCTGGCCGACGACAGCGACATCCCGCCCCGCTGGGCAAGCTCGCTGGTCGTGCAGGGCACGGCGGCCAGGATGTCCAGCACCGC
>DATBGF010000437.1:0-15140 GCA_036558145.1 Acidimicrobiales bacterium | reverse complement strand
GAACGTCACCGTGGTCAGGTTGAACACCATGTGGGTGGCGATGGCGGGGCCCAGGCGGCCCGTGCGCTGCACCAGCACGGCGAGGATCGCGCCCAGCAGCGCCAGGGCCGGGAACTGCAGCGGCTCGAAGTGCGACGCCGCGAACAGCACGGCCGAGATGGCGACGGGCACCCAGCTCACGCTGAAGCGGCGCTCCAGCGCCCGCAGCAGCAGCCCCCGGTAGAAGAGCTCCTCGATGATGGGGGCGCCGATGCCGACGATGAGGACGAGCAGCACCACGCCGAAGGGGTCGGTGGCCCGGTCCGTGAGCCCGCGGGCCGGTTCCTCCAGCTCGTTCGTGGTGACGTTGAAGATCCAGAAGATCGGGATGTACAGCGCCGGGACCAGGATGAACTGCGTCCCCAGCCCGACCCCGAGGCCGATCGCGGGGTCGACGACCTTGGCCCGGAAGCCGAAGTCGGCCACCACGCCGTTGCCCTTGAGGCGGGCGGCGAGCCACGGCACGCCGCCGAGACCGGCCCACAGGCCCAGCTGGGCGACGGCCAGCCAGCCGAGCGAGAGGTCCTCGCTCGACTCGGCGTGCGTCCCGCTGAGGACGGCCACGACGACGATCGCGATGAACCCGCCGACCTGGGCCAGCAGCCAGCCGGCCGCGGCATCGCCGAGCCCCCAGCGGACGGGGACGCGCTCGTCGTCGGGCGCGATCAACGCCTGGTCGGGCTCGGACACCGCACCAGGCTACGTGCCCGCAGGCGCCATCCCGTAGACGGCGACGTGACGCTGCTCACGGCCGGTTCCGGGGCGTGGCTCACGAGGCCAGGGCACCCCCGAAGCCGGCACCGCCGCGCCGGTCGACCAGCCGCCAGCCCCGGGGCACCGTGAGCGCGTCCGCGTGGCCGGAGCACAGGTCGTAGGCCATCGGGTGGCGCTCCCCCGACAGCGGGTCGAGCCACGTGGTGCGTGCCTGATAGTCGTACACGAACGTCGCCACCGCGGGATGGCCGCACGCGGGGCGGGCGCAGGCACGGTTCATGGCGCCACAAGCTAGCGAGTACCGCGACGCCTACGCAGCGTGGATGCCCTTTCCGGCAGACCGGAGCGCACCTTACGTGTCGATGGCAGTTCCCCGCCCATCCGCCCGTATCCTGTGATCCATGAGTCAGCCCCCGCCCCCGCCCCCGCCGCCCCCGCCCTCGGGGCGGTCGCCGCGCGGCCAGGGCGTCGGTGGCCGTGAGCAGATGCCGCGCTGGACGATCTGGGTGCTCGGCGGGGTCCTGGCCGCGGTGCTCCTGCTCCCCAGCGTCATGTCGCGGGACAACAGCAAGAGCATCAGCTACACCGACCTGCGCACCAAGGTCGCGGCGGACCAGGTCGAGAAGATCACCTGGTCCAACAACGGCGGCAACATCACCGGCACCCTCAAGGACGGCACCAAGTTCTCCAGCAACGGGCCCAACGAGCCCCCGGAGGAGGACCTGGCGCTGTTCCGTGAGCACGACGTCAACGTCGAGTTCTCCAACCCGCAGCCCTCCATCTTCGAGGCGCTGCTGCCCCTGCTGATCCCGGTGGCGCTCTTCATCGGCATCTTCTGGCTCTTGCAACGCCGCGCCCAGTCCCAAATGGGCGGGATCATGTCGATCGGCCGCAGCCGGGCCAAGACCTACTCCACCGAGCGCCCGGGCACCACGTTTGCCGACGTCGCGGGCTACGACGGCGTCAAGCAGGAGATCACCGAGGTCGTCGACTTCCTCAAGCACCCGGAGCGCTTCGCCGAGATCGGCGCCCGCATCCCCAAGGGCGTGCTGCTCGTCGGCCCGCCGGGGACCGGCAAGACGCTGATCGCCCGGGCCGTGGCGGGCGAGGCCGGGGTGCCGTTCCTGTCGGTGACCGGGTCGGACTTCATGGAGATGTTCGTGGGCGTCGGTGCCAGCCGCGTGCGCGACCTGTTCCAGAACGCCCGCAAGCTGGGCCGGGCGATCATCTTCGTGGACGAGATCGACTCGATCGGCCGCAAGCGGGGCGCGGGCCTCGGCGGCGGCCACAACGAGCGTGAGCAGACCCTCAACCAGATGCTGTCGGAGATGGACGGCTTCGAGGCCACCGAGGGCATCGTGATGATCGCCGCCACCAACCGCCCGGACATCCTCGACCCCGCGCTGCTGCGCCCCGGCCGCTTCGACCGCCAGGTCGTGGTCCCGCTGCCCGAGCTGGACGAGCGCCGGGCCATCCTCGGCGTGCACGCCAAGTCCAAGCGGCTGGCGGCCGACGTCGACCTCGACGTGGTGGCCCGGGGGACGCCGGGCATGTCCGGTGCCGACCTGGCCAACCTGGTCAACGAGGCCGCTCTGTTCGCGGTGCGGGCCGGCCAGGACGAGATCCGCAACGCCGACTTCGAGCAGGCCCGGGACCGGGTGCTCATGGGCCAGCGGCGCGACTCCATGGCGCTGTCGGAGGCCGAGAAGGAGGTCATCGCCTACCACGAGGCCGGCCACGCGGTGTGCGCCGCGGTGCTGCCCAACGCCGACCCCGTGCACAAGGTGACGATCCTGCCCATCGGCATGGCGCTGGGCGTGACCCAGCAGCTGCCGGTGGACGAGCGCCACATCTACCGCCAGGACTACATCCAGGACAGCCTGGTGGTGCGCATGGGCGGGCGCTGCGCCGAGGAGCTGGTGTTCGGCGTGATCTCGACCGGCGCCAACAACGACCTGGTGGGCTCGACCGAGCTGGCCCGCAAGATGGTCGCCGAGTGGGGCATGTCCACCCGGGTCGGCCCCATGGCCTGGGGCTCCAACGGCCAGGTGTTCCTGGGCGAGGACCTCATCCACACCCGCGACTACTCCGACGAGACCGCCCGTGTCATCGACGAAGAGGTCGAGCGGATCCTGCGTGAGCAGGAGGACCGCTGCCGCGAGGTCCTCCGGGAGCACCGCAACGGCCTGGACCTGGTGGCCCGGGCCCTGCTGGAGCGCGAGACCATCGACGGCGCCGAGGTCAGCCGGCTCATCACCCTGGGCGGCGGCGTGCCCCGGGGCGGCAACGGCGACGCCGGTGACACGCCCCGCGACCGTGGCGTCGAGATCGGCCCGGGCCGGGGCCCGGATGCGCCGGTCGCGTCGCCGAGCGACGCGCTGACCGGCTCGCGGCCGCCGGTCCCGCCGCCCCCGGCTCCGCCCAGCTGACCTAGCCGAGCGTCTCGGCCTGCGGGCTCTCGGGGTCGACCCCGTGGCCGCAGCCCTCGGCCGGCAGCGTCCCGGGCTCGCGCAGCTCGGCCATGGTGGCCCACAGGTCGGTGGCGGTGACCGGCCCGACGAACGCGGCCCGCACCACCCCCACGGCGTCGGCGATCACGACGGTGGGCACGGCGGTGATCCGGTAGCGGTCCTGCAGCGCCCGGTCCGCGCCCGCCTCGACCTCCTGGACGGCCACGGCGTCGCCGTCGAGGTGGCGGGCCTTGTCCCACACGCCGCCGCACGACGTGCAGGTCGCGGAGGTGAACACCGCCACCAGCCACGGCGCGTCGGGCCGGACGAAGTCGGCCCGGTCGAGCCGGTCCGGCACGGTGTGGGACACGTTGGTGGGCGCGGGCGGACGCCTCCGCCGGTTGATGACCGCGGCGATGCCCACGGCCACCAGCACCAGCACGACGACGAGCACGAGGCGCTCCACGCCCCGATGGTCCCATCCCTCCGGGACGCCCCGCCAGCGCCGTCGCCGGCGCGTCAGTCGCCGCTCGGATTCGCCAGCAGCTCGGCGCCGTCCAGGGCGGGGAGGCCGGCGCCCAGGGCCAGGCGGCGGCCGTCGCTCTCCTCCACCACCCGGTCCACCACGACCGGCCGGGCGGCCCGCACGACCACGCCCTGGCTCGCCGCGGACAGGTCCGGGTCGAAGGGGAGGGTGGCCCGGCCGCCGGGCGGGACGCTGATCGCGGTGACCCCCGTGGCCCGGGTGTCGGCGCCCAGCCCGGCCAGCTCGACCCGGACGGCCCGGTCGGGGTCCGGGTTGTAGACCGCGAAGCCCGTGGTGCCCTCGTCGCTGAGCAGGAGCGTGGGGAAGGTCCAGCTCCGGGCGGCGAGCCGGGCGCCGGTGTCGGCGGTCATCTCCCCCGCCGGCGCCTCGGGCCGGGGCGCCGTGCGGCGCCGTCCCGGGGTCGGCGGGGCGGCCGGCATCGTGTCCACCGTGACCCGCTCGGCCACCACCGGCACGCCGTTGGTCGACTGCACCACGGTGGTGTGGTCCAGGCCCGAGGCGACCCGGGGCTGGCCGCCGTAGTCGACCACCTCGTAGCCGCCCCCGGCCACGGTGAGGCGGAACGGCTGGGGGACCCCGTCCCCGTCGCCGGCGCCGGAGCGCAGCCGCACCTCGACCTTGGCCTGGTCGCCGCCGGGGTTGTACACCACGATCTTCTCGCTGGTGGACAGGCCGTTGTCGGGCTCGGTGCCCGGCGCGGTGGTGGTCGTCGCCGATGCCGTGGTCGTCGTGGTCGTCGTGGACGTGGTCGTGGTGGTGAGCTCCGCCCCCGGCGGCGGGGTCTGGGGACTGGGGACCGAAGCCTCGCCATCGGCGAAGACCCAGGTGGTGGCGGCCTCGGGGGCGCCCAGCCCGAGCGTCAGGCCGCGGATGCCGAGGCTGCCGTCGTGCTCGGTGATCCGCTCGACCACCACCCGCCCGCTGCGGGCCCGGAAGGTGGCGGCCACCTCCTCGCTGCGGGTCACGTCGTCACCCAGGTCGATCCCGACGACGCTGCGGGGCGGGACGGGGAAGCCCTGCAGCCGGGTCGGCTCGCGGGGCCCGTCCTCGGTCATGAACTCGCCGTCGATCGTGGCCGGGCTGGGGAACGGGTTGAAGAACACGACCAGCTCGTGGGCGTCGCGGGTCGTGGTCCCCCAGGCGAAGTGCCAGGCCGGCGCGGCGAAGCTGGAGCACGGCGTCACGTCCGCCCCCTGCGGCCCGTTGACCGCGTGCTCGACCGCCACCCCGCCCCCGTCCACCTCGACGACCGCGGCGGCCAGCGGGGCCTGCACGACGTCGCCCAGGCGCAGCGTCACCCGCTCCCCCGCCGGGACGGGCAGCTTGCGCACCGCGGGGTCGGGCAGCGCACCGGCCGGCGGGACCCCCTCCCGCTTCAGATCGCCCGCCACCACGGTCACCGTGGCGGTGCGGTCGTCGCTGCCGGTGTTGGCCATGACCACCGTGTGGTCGGCCATGCCGTTCGGCACGGCCGTGCCCGCCGTGCAGTACCAGGTCGAGGTGGCGGCGCCGGCCGGAGCGACCGCGGGCATGGCCGTCGCGGCCTGCAGGGCCGCCACGGACCGGCCGTCACGGTGCCCTTCACCGGAGGCGCGGCCGTCGCCGGACGTCCCGAGGGCCACCGCCGCGGCCACCGCGCCGCCCGCCAGGGCCAGCGCCAGGGCCCGCACGGCCAGGCCGCGCCGGTCGCGGGGGCCGCGCTCGGGACGGGGCCGTCCCCGTCCCCGGTGGTGCGCCGGGCGGTGGGCCTCGTCGCTCACACGCCCACCTCCACCCGCTCACGCTCCGGCTCGGGGGCCGGCGGCGGCTCCGGGTGCAGCGTGGGCCGCGGGACCGGCGACGCCGCGAAGCGCAGGCGCACGACCAGCGCCAGGGCCACGAGCCACAGCGCCAGCTGGATCGCCGAGACCGGGCGCAGCCCGTCGGGCGGCGGGGGTGCGGCCCGGGCCGCGGCCGCGGGGTCGAACGCGGTGTTGCGGTAGAGCACCAGGTCGCGGTCGACCTGGACCTGCACGAGGTCGAGCTGCTCGGCCAGCGCGCCGGTCAGGTCCGTGGTGGCCGGGGCGGCGGGCGTGTCGTCGCCCGGGGCCAGCGCCAGGGGCACGGCCACGTACGCGATCCCGGCCGGGGCCAGCGCCGCGCCCACGCGGGTCGTCCCCCCGTCGAGCGCGGCGTTCAGCGCCCGGCGGACCGGGACCTCGCGGGCGGAGCCGGCGGCGGGCCACAGGTCGGCCACGCCGGGCAGGGACCCGATCGAGGTGGCGAAGGTCAGGCCCCGGCGCAGCGCCCAGCCCTCCCCGCCCGGGACCAGCGCCGGATCGCCGACCCAGAGCATGCGGGCGTCGTCGCTGCCCGCGTCGCGGTCCACGAAGGCGACCACGCTGGCGTAGCTGGTGGGCGGCATGCCCCAGCGGCCGTCCACCGCGGCCCGGCCGGTGGGCACGGTCGACGCCAGCAGCGCCACCGCCCCCGCCACCACCACCAGGCGGCGCAGCCCGAAGCGCCAGGACCGGGGCGTGACGTCGGCGGGGATGGCGGCCACCCCGAGGCCCACGGCCAGCGCCAGCCCGGCTGCGGCCGGGGCCAGCACCACGCCCGGGTCGGGCCGGGGGCCGCCCAGGTGGCCCTGCTCGCCGGCCCACACGATCGCCCCGCTCGCCGCCACGAGGGCCCAGGCCCGCAGCGCCCACGCCAGGCGCCAGCGCCGCCCCACCAGCAGCGGGACCAGGGCCGCCCCCGCCACCAGCGCCACCGCGGGCCCGAAGGCGGTGTCCCCCGCCTCCGCCACGGTGGGGCCGCCCAGCCAGGCCCGGAACGCGGCCTGCGAGCCCAGCACGTCGAGCGTGGTCGGCAGGAGCAGCAGTCCCGCCACCACCGCGCCGCCCGCGGCCGTGGCCAGCAGGGGGACGATGCCGCGCCCCTCCAGTCCCAGCAGCGTGCCCAGCGCCAGCGCCGCCCCCATCACCAGCAGCAGCACGGGCGCCTGGGGGACCAGCAGCCCGACGAGCGCGGTGACCGCGCCGGTCGCCACCACCTGGAGCACGAACCCCCGCCACCCGGTCTCCCGGCCGAACGGGGCGGTGCCGGAGGCGACGGCGAGGCGGTGCAGCATCCACGGGGCGCCGGCCCAGGCCGCGAGCACCGTCCAGCGCCCGGAGCCGATGGCCTCGTACGGCAGGGGCAGGGCCGCGTAGGCCAGGGCCCCGGCCACCTGGGCCGTCTTGGACCCGAGCGCCCGGCCGAGCCGGTGGGCGCCGATCACGCCCACGGCCAGCAGGCCCACGGTCAGCAGCATGCGGGCCAGGGCGAGGTGTCCCGCCAGCAGGCCGCCCAGGGCGCCCGCCCCGCCGGCCAGCGTGGGCGGCGCCGGCCCGCCCGCGACACCCGACGGGCGCACGCCGCCGGCCCACGCGCCGATCAGGTCCCCGGCGGTGCCGGAGAACGGCACCATCTCGCCGACCACCGGGACGTGCCGGGTGATCAGGTGGCGGGACCCGAACAGCAGCACCCCGGCGATCACCGTCACCACCGCCACCGAGGCGGGCCCCCAGGCCTGGGGGTCGACGGTCATGTGGCCCCGCTCGGGGACCGCCACGACCCGGCGCCCCGCGGGCCAGCGGCTCCCGGCCAGCAGGCCGCCGCCCTCCACCCGCAGCCGCCGCACGCGCGGCCCGACCAGGCCGTGGGCCTGGTAGCGCCGCACGTCGTAGTCCCGGACCCGCCGGAAGGACCGCACGGCCCGGCGGGCCTCGAGCAGCGACCCCAGCCGGGCCAGGTTCCACGGCCAGGCGCCGAGCGCGGCCCGGGCCCGCCCGCCCCGGCCGGTGACGAGCGCGGTGGCCGCCTCCACCACCGCCATGGCCAGGGCCTGGGGCACGATGGTCAGCAGGCTGGTGCCCCGGTAGCTGGTGAGCAGGACCCGCACCCGGTGCCGGGCGGCCATGGCGGGCGCGGCCGCGGCCTCGGGCCGGGTGGCGAAGGCCTCGGCGTGGCGGACCCGGGCCGCGGAGGTCACGAGGACCCGCCCGCCCGCCACCCGGATGCGCCAGCACAGGCTGAGGTCGTCGTTGAGGAAGCTGATCGCCTCGTCGAACCCGCCCACCTCGGCGAACGCCGACGCCCGCACCAGGGTGAACGCCCCCGGCACCGCGAACACGTCCCGCAGGCCGTCGTGCTGGCCCTGGTCCAGCTCGCGGCGCTCGACCAGCGGGAGCGCCACCCCCACCTTGTCCACGGTGACGCCGAACTGGAGCAGCCGCCGGTCGTCGTCGGTGGCCACCAGCTTGGGCCCGACGACGTCCGCGTCCCACTGCTCGGCCGCCGCCACCAGGGCGGACACGGCGCCCGGGTCGGGCTCCACGTCGTCGTGGCAGAACACGTAGAACTCGGCCCCGCTCACGAGGTCGAGCACGGTGTTGGCGGCCGCCCCGAAGCCGACGGCGCCCGGGCGGCGCTCGACCCGCGCCTCGGGCAGCACGACGTGGACCGCTCCGGTGACGTCCTCCTCGCCGGTGTCGACGACCAGCACGTCGAGGTTCGGGTGGTCCTGCGCGGCCAGCGCCGCCAGCAGCGCGTCACGCCGGTCCCCCGGCGGGTCGTGGGTCACGACCACGACGACCGCGGGGCGCGGTGCGGCGGATTGCGCTTCCGGCTCCACGACGCGCTGAGGGTAGCAACGGCCCTGGTCCGGCCCGCGGACCCTCCGGGCGACCGGTGTAGGGTCGACCCTCATGCCGCCCATCTCCGTCGAGGATGTCTCCAGGCGGGTGGAGAACACCGTGTACACGGCCGTGGGGCTGGGCATCCTCGGCTTCCAGCACCTGCAGGTGCAGCGAAGACAGCTCATGCAGGCGCTCGACGCCACCGTGCGCCAGGTGGTCGAGCGCACCCGGCCAGACGACGACTGACCGGCCCCTGCCGTGCCTGACGCGCCCGCCGCGCCCCGGGTCGCCGTCGACCTCACGTCCCTGCTCTCCCGCCTGACGGGGGTCGGCGTGTTCGTGCGCGACCTGACCGCGCGGCTGGCGGCCCGGCCCGACGTGTCGCTCACCGGCTACGCCGTCACCTGGCGGGGCCGGCACCGGCTCGGCGCGGTCGCGCCGCGGGGGGTGGCGGTCGTCGACCGCCCCATGGCGGCCCGGCCGCTGCACGAGCTGTGGCGGCGCACGGACCACCCCCGCATCGACCACTGGATCGGACGCCACGACGCCGTCTGGGGCCCCAACTACGTCGTCCCGCCCACCCGGGCCGGGGCGCTGGTCACCGTGCACGACCTGACGACCGTCCACTATCCCGAGCTGGCGGACGGGTTCACGCTGGCCTACCCGGACCTGGTGCGCCGGGCCATCCGCCGGGGCGCCTGGGTCCACACCCCGTCCGCCTTCGTGCGGGACGAGGCCATCGCCCACTTCGGCGCCGACCCGGCCCGGGTCGTGGCCATCCCCCACGGCGTGACCGTTCCGGCCGCGGTGTGCTCCAGCCAGGGGGGCGCGGGCGCCCGGCTGGCCGGGGGCGACCGGTACGTGCTGGCGGTCGGCACCGTCGAGCCCCGCAAGGACCTGCCCACCCTGGTGGCCGCGTTCGACGCCCTGGCGGGCGACGATCCGCACCTGCGGCTCGTGATCGCCGGGGCCGACGGGTGGGGCGCCTCCGCGCTGGCCGAGGCCATCGCCGCGGCCCGCCACGGCGACCGGGTGGTCCGGCTGGGCTGGGTGGACGACGGGGACCGGGCCGCGCTGCTGCGGGAGGCGGCCGTGTTCGCCTACCCGTCGCTGTACGAGGGCTTCGGCCTGCCCCCGGTGGAGGCCATGGCGGCCGGGGTCCCGGTCGTAACAACCCGGGCGGGCTCGCTGCCCGAGGTGTGCGGCGACGGTGCCGAGCTGGTCCCACCCCGCGACGCCGACGCGCTGGCCGCCGCCATCGGACGCGTGGTGACGGACCCGGCCCATCGGGCCGCGCTCGTCGACCGCGGCCACCGGGTGGCGGCCGGCTACGACTGGGACGTCACCGCCGCCCGCTTCGCGGAGCTGCTGGCGCAGGTTGCGACATCCGTCACGTGACCCGTTTCACGAGTTGGCGGCCGCGCCCCCTACGATGACCCGCCGTGAGGACTCTGGTCACCGGAGCGGGGGGCTTCGTGGGGAAGCACCTGGTGCGCCACCTCGAGGACGCTGGTGACGAGGTCGTCGAGCTGGAGCGCACCGTCGACGGCATCGACATCGCCGACGCCGAGCCGCTGACCGAGGCCGTCATGGCGGCCAAGCCCCAGGTCGTCTACCACCTGGCCGGGGCCTCCGACGTCGGGGGCAGCTGGACGGAGCCCCGCGAGACGTTCCTGGCCAACGCCCTCGGCACGCTGAACGTGCTGGAGGCGGCCCGGGCGGCCGGCGCCGAGCGGGTCCTGGCCGTGACCAGCGCCGACGTCTACGGCCGGGTGTCCGAGGCCGAGCTGCCGCTGCGCGAGGACCAGCCGCTGCGCCCGGTGTCGCCCTACGCCGCCTCCAAGGTGGCGGCCGACGCCCTGGCCCAGCAGGCGTGGCTGGGGCACCGGCTCCCGGTCCTGCGGGTGCGGGCCTTCAACCACCTGGGGCCCGGCCAGAGCGACCGCTTCGTCGCCCCCTCGCTGGCCGCCCGCATCGCGCACAACGAGCGCGACGGCGGCGAGGAGGTCCCCATCGGCAACCTGACCCCGCTGCGGGACGTCACCGACGTGCGCGACGTGGTGCGGGCCTACCGGCTGTTGATGGAGCACGGTGAGCCGGGCGCGGTGTACAACGTGTGCCGGGGCCAGGCCGTGTCGGTGAAGGAGATCGCCGACCTGCTGCTGTCCATGGCGGCCCGGCCCATGCACCTCGTGTCGGATCCGGCCTTGCAGCGACCGGTCGACATCCCGATCCTGGTGGGAGACAACGGGGCCTTGCGCCGGGTGACCGGCTGGGAACCGACGATCCCGCTCGAACAAACGCTGGCGGACGTGTTGGCCGACTGGCGATCACGCCTTGGCTGCTGACAACCTGACGGGCTTCGCCGGGGCCCCGACGGGGAGCAGCCCGTGGGAGGAGACCTGATCTTGAGCAAGAGAGCGCTAGTCACCGGCATCACCGGTCAGGACGGGTCCCACCTGGCCGAGCTCCTGCTGGACAAGGGGTACGAGGTGCTGGGCATGGTCCGGCGCACCAGCACGGTGAACTGGGAGCGCATCGGCCACCTCCAGGACCGCATCACCTTCGTGCACGGCGACCTGCTGGACCAGGTGTCGATCCTCACGATCCTGCAGGAGTACCACCCCTCCGAGGTCTACAACCTGGCGGCCCAGTCGTTCGTGCCGACGTCGTGGCAGCAGCCGGTGCTGACCGGCGAGTTCACCGCCATCGGCGTCACCCGCATGCTGGACGCGATCCGCATCACCGACCCCGAGGTCCGCTTCTACCAGGCGTCCTCCAGCGAGATGTTCGGCAAGGTGGTGGAGACGCCCCAGCGCGAGTCCACGCCGTTCTATCCCCGCTCGCCCTACGGCGTCGCCAAGGTCTACGGCCACTGGATCACGGTGAACTACCGCGAGTCCTACGGCCTGCACGCCACCAGCGGCATCCTGTTCAACCACGAGGGGCCGCGCCGGGGCATCGAGTTCCTGCCCCGCAAGGTGTCCAACGCGGTGGCCAAGATCAAGCTCGGGCTGTCGGACGAGCTGCGGCTCGGCAACCTCGACGCCAAGCGGGACTGGGGCTACGCCGGCGACTACGTCGAGGCCATGTGGATGATGCTCCAGCAGGACGAGCCCGACGACTACGTGGTGGCCACGGGCGAGACCCACTCGGTGCGGGAGTTCTGCCAGCTCGCCTTCGACCGGGTCGGGCTGGACTGGGAGAAGTACGTGGTCGTGGACGAACGCTTCTTCCGGCCGGCCGAGGTCGACCTGCTCGTGGGCGACGCCTCCAAGGCCCGGGAGAAGCTGGGCTGGAAGCCGCAGACCACCTTCCCCGAGCTGGTCAACCTGATGGTCGACGCCGACGTGGCCCTGCTCGAGGGACGGCTCAAGGGCATCGCCTAGGTGGCCGGCGTCGCTGTCCTCGCCGGGGGCGTGGGCGCCGCCCGCCTGCTGACCGGGATGGTGCGGGCCGTCCCGCCCGCCGAGGTCACCGCCATCGTCAACGTGGGCGACGACACCGTGCTGCACGGGCTGGCCATCAGCCCGGACCTGGACACGGTCGTGTACACCGTGGCGGGCGCGATCGACGCCGAGCGGGGCTGGGGCCTGCGGGACGAGTCGTGGCAGGCCATGGCCACGCTGGAGCGCTACGGCGGGCTCACGTGGTTCGGGCTCGGCGACCGGGACCTGGGCACGCACCTGTACCGCACGGCCCGGCTGGCGGACGGCGCCCCGCTGTCGGTGGTGACGGCCGAGATCGCCCGCGCCTGGGACCTGGAGCTGACGGTGCTGCCGGTGTCGGACGATCCGGTCCGCACCCACGTGACGCTGGCGTCGGGCCCGGAGGCGGGTTCCGAGGTGGCGTTCCAGGACTACTTCGTGCGGTTGCAGCACTCGGTGCCTGTGTCGTCCGTGCGGATCGCGGGCGCCTCGTCGGCGTCGGCGGCGCCCGGCGTCCTCGCGGCGCTGGAGTCGGCCGACACGGTCGTGGTGGCCCCGTCCAACCCCATCGTCTCGATCGGCCCCGTCATGGCGGTGCCCGGGGTGCAGGAGGCGGTGGCCGCCCGCCGGTCCTCGGTCGTCGCGGTGTCGCCGCTGGTGGGCGGCAAGGCGCTCAAGGGCCCGGCGGACCGGCTCATGCGGGAGCTGGGCCACGAGGACTCGGTCGTGGGGGTGGCCCGGCTGTACGCCCCCTACGTGGGGACCCTGGTGATCGACACCGCCGACGCCGACTTTTCGGCGGCGGTGGAGGCCGAGGGCTTGCGCTGCGTCGTCACCGACACGATCATGCGTGACCCGGCCGCGGCCGCCGATCTGTGCAAGGTGGCGCTCGGCCGCTAGCTCGTGACGTCTCGGGTGGGAAGGGCTGAGATGGCTGTTGTGAGGCGCGGACTGGAGATCGTTCCGGTCGAAGGCATCGGCGAGGTGCGCCCGGGTGACGACCTGTCCCGGCTGCTGGCCAAGGCCGTCCCCGACCTGGCCGACGGGGACGTGCTGGTGGTGACGCAGAAGGTCGTGTCGAAGGCCGAGGCCCAGCTGGTGCCGATCGATCCCAACGACCCGGCCAGCAAGGCCCGGATCGTGGAGGGCGAGTCGGTCCGCATCCTGCGGCGCCGGGGCGAGCTGGTGATCAGCGAGACCCGCCACGGCTTCGTCTGCGCCAACGCGGGCGTCGACCTGTCCAACGTGGAGGAGGGCTGGGCCGCCCTGCTGCCCGAGGACCCCGACCGCTCGGCCCGCCGCCTGCGCGACGGCCTGCGCGGCCGCCTGTCGGTCGACGTCGCGGTGATCATCTCGGACACGTTCGGCCGGGTCTGGCGCCGCGGCCTGACCGACGTGGCCATCGGCTGCGCCGGGATCCGCGCCGTGGTCGACCTGCGCGGCACCCCCGACGCCCTCGGCCGGGAGCTGGCGGTCACGGAGGTCTGCGTGGTCGACGAGCTGGCCGCCGCCGCCGAGCTGGTCATGGGCAAGTCCAGCGGCATCTGCGCCGCCGTGGTCCGCGGCGTCGACCGCTCCTGGCTGGGCCGGGGCGAGGTCCGCGCCGAGGTGGTCCGCCCCCCGACCGAGGACCTGTTCCGCTAGCTACACCTCGGCGGACCCGCCGTCCCAGGTGACCCGCAGCCGCGGCACGTCCACGGTGGCGAACCCCACGTCGAGCACCCGCGACCACACGACCCCGTCGTCGCCGGGCTTCGTGGGCACCAGGTAGCCCTCGCCGTTCTGCCGGTACAGCTCGAACCGGCGGTTCTCGTGGATGATCATGAACTCGTCCACGCCCAGCGACGCGTAGACATCCATCTTCTTGTAGCTGTCGTCCCCCGGCGAGCGGATCTCGACCACGAGCTCTGCCCGGACGAACCCGTCCTCCCGAGCGTGCGCAGGGCGCGCGTAGATCTGATCGGGCACTCGCCAGTCGTTCGCCGCGGCGAAGAGCCCGAACGCGTCGGCGTGCGCGCCCAACCCGCGGGCCTGAGCGACTGGCTTCAGGACATCGCGCAAGGCTTCGTTCAACAGCCCATGCCACATCTTCGGAGGATTCACCAGGTGCCATTCCCCGGCCCAGCACTCGTCGTGCTTGTCGATACCGAGACGACGTCGGTCGTCGATCTCGCGCTCGGTTACGGGGATCCGGACCGGCACGGCTGCCATGGGGTCAGTGTGGCACGCGGTATTTCTGGCTGGCTTCACTCGCCGAACTTGAGCCAGTCCAGGACGCTGGTGGTGCCTTCGGCGAGGGTGGTCCAGGGGCGCCAGCCGAGCTGGATGGCGGCGCGGGACGGGTCGAGGGCGGAGCGGGAGACCTCGCCCGGGCGGGCGGCGGCGGGCTGGGGTTGGCGGTCGGTGCCGGCGGTCGAGGCCATGAGGGCGTAGAGGTCGTTGACGGTGGTCTGGACGCCCGTGCCCACGTTGACGAGCAGGCCGTCGCCCCGCCCCGCCGCGCGGACCAATGCGTCGACCGCGTCGTCCACGTAGAGGTAGTCCCGGGTCTGCTCGCCGTCGCCGTAGATCGTGCAGGCCTCGCCCGCGACCAGGCGGCCGGCGAAGGTGGCGATCACGCCGCCCGCGCCGTGGGGGTCCTGGCGGGGGCCGTAGACGTTGGCGAGCGCCAGGGCCGTGAACTCCAGGCCGTGGAGGCGCCGGTAGACGTTGAGGTAGTCGAGGGCCACCCGGCTCGACACGCCGTGGGGCGAGCACGGGGCCGGCGCCTGGGACTCCTTGATCGGGAGCTGGCGGGGCGCCACCTCGCCGTACATGGCGCCGCCCGACAGCGCGGCCACCACCTTGCGGACCCCGGCCACCCGGGCGCCCTCGAGGACGTTGACGGTGCCGAGCACGTTGACCTCGGCGTCGAACACCGGGCGATCCACCGACGCGGGCACGTCGACCTGGGCGGCCAGGTGGTACACGACCTCCGGCGCCCGGCGGGCGATGACGTCGACCGCCTGGGCCCCCCGGACGTCGAACTGCTGGAACCTGAGCCGGTGCGTGCGGTCGGACCGGGCCTCGGCCAGGTTGGCCAGCGAGCCGGTGGACAGGTCGTCCAGGACGTCGACCTCATGGCCCTCCACGAGCAGCCGGTCGACCAGCGTCGACCCCAGGAACCCGGCCCCCCCGGTGACCAGCACCTTCACCCCGGGGCCCTCCGCTCTGAGGCGGGTGCGCTCACTCGCAGGCCTCGGGGAGGCGGGCGCCGTCGAGGCGCTCACCCGGCCCGATGACCTGACGGTCGCCCACCACC
>DATBGF010000436.1:0-6818 GCA_036558145.1 Acidimicrobiales bacterium | reverse complement strand
CGGGCTGGCCACCAGGGCGCCGGCGGCCATGCCGACCAGCACCACGCCCAGGCCTGCGTCCGACAGCCCCAGCGCAGCCTGGCGCTCGGGCAGGCGTGGCAGGAAGCTGGGCCCGCCCAGGCCGTTGACCACGAAGGCGGCGGCGACGGCGCCGGCCCGGGGCCTCACTCCACGATCGCGAGGGCTCGGACCGGGAACGTGCCCATGCCGGTGATGGCCGGCGGGACGGCGAAGAAGCGGAACGGCCGGTCGCCCACCTCGTCGAGCGCGCACAGGTGCTCGATGATCGGGATGCCGGCCTCCAGCAGGATCGTGTGGATCGGCCGCTCGCCGTTGCGGGTGCCGTCGATGTTGAGCGAGTCGATGCCCACCACCGCGGCACCCTCCTCGACCAGCCGGGACGCAGTCGCCGTCGCCAGGTACGGGTTGTCCCGCGAGCCGTACTCCGGGCTGCCCCAGTGCCGGGACCAGCCGGTGCGGAACAGCACCGCCCGCCCCGCCACTTCGACGCCGTCCAGGGACGCCGGCCCGATCTCCTGCTCGGCGCCCGCGTCCACGATCACGCCGGGGACGTCGGCCACCCGGGCCGGGTCGAGGCCCGCGAGGTCGTGGCCGTCGGGGAAGCGGTGGAACGGGGTGTCGAGGTAGGTGCCGGTGTTGGACACCATGTCGATGTGCCCGATCTGGAACTCGTAGCCGGGCGCGTAGCGCGCGTGGGAGTCCGCCCGGGACAGGTGGTCGCTGATGACGGGGGCCGGCAGCCCGGGGTAGGTGACGGTGCCGTCGGCGAGGACGTGGCTCAGGTCGACGATGGTCGGCATCGTCCCGGTCTAGCCGGGACGGCCGCCGCCGCCACCAGGAAATCCGCCTAGCGCGGCACCTGGGACCAGGGCAGGTCCTTGTCGACCCGGGGCTCGCCAGGCAGCCCGAGCACCCGCTCGCCCAGGATGTTGCGCTGGATCTCGGACGTGCCGCCCTCGATCGAGTTGGCCCGGGCCCGCAGGAACATCTTCCGGGACCAGCCCGCGGGGCCGGTCAGGCCGAGGCCCTCGTCGGTGCGGCGCATCGTGTAGTCGTACTCGACCAGGGCGTCGGCGCCGAGCAGGTCAACGCACAGCTCGTAGATCGCCATGTTGACCTCGGCGAACTTGAGCTTGGCGATCGACCCCTCGGGCCCGGGGTTGCCGGCCCGGCGGTTCTGGCCGGCCCGGACGTTGGTGAGCCGCAGCACCTCGGCCTCGATCCACAGCCGCATCAGCCGGTCGAGCATCGGGGCACGGTGGTCGGCCACCTCCTGCTGCCAGATGCGGACCGCCTCGGCGATCGAGCCGGAGCCCCGCGGCGGGGCGCCGCCGCCTCCGCCGATGGTGGTGCGCTCGTTGGCCAGGGTGGTCATCGACACCCGCCAGCCGTCGCCCACGTCGCCGACCCGGTCGGCGTCGGGGACCCGCACGTCGCTGATGTAGACCTCGTTGAACTCGGCCTCGCCGGTGAGCTGGCGCAGCGGCCGCACCTCGACCCCCGGCGCGTGCATGTCGAGGGCGAAGTAGGTGAGGCCCTTGTGCTTGGGCGCCTCGGGATCGGTGCGGGCCACGAGCATGCCCCGGTCGGCGATGTGGGCGAAGGTGTTCCACACCTTCTGGCCCGACACGACCCACTCGTCGCCGTCGCGCACCGCCCGGGTGGCCAGGCCGGCCAGGTCGGACCCTGCCCCCGGCTCGCTGAACAGCTGGCACCAGGCGTCCTCGCCGGTGAAGGCCCGGCGCAGCAGCTTGTCCCGGACCGCGTCGTCGCCGTTGGTCACGATGGTGGGGCCGGCCATGGTCAGGCCGAAGAAGTGGCGGGCGCCGGGCCGGCGGGCCCCGGCCTCGTAGAGCCGGGCGTCGATCTGGCGCTGGAACACGGGCTTGAGGCCCATGCCCCCGTACCCCTCGGGGAAGTGCACCCACGCCAGGCCCATGTCGTACTGGCACCCCCGGAACTCGACCGGGTCGCTGGAGGCCGGGTCGAGCTGAGCCAGCAGCTCGTCGATGCGCTGGTCGACGAGGGAGGTCGGGTCTGTCATGCCCAGACCATAGTTGAATCGCGCTTCATGTTGGGGCGTTGGTCGCCCGATCGGCCGCCACGATGTCGAGGGTGATGGCCTCGGCGGCCGTCATCGTGGCCTGGGAGATCGATGCCCACACCGGGGCCAAGCTGTCCTGGGCGCCGTCGACCGGCAGCGCGACGTTGTTCCCGCCGTCCAGCGTGCGGATGACGTCGGCCACCGTGATCTCGGCGGCCGGCCGGGCCAGCCAGTAGCCGCCGTGGCCGCCCCGCTTGGACGCCACGATCCCCGCCCGGCGCAGCTCGGCCAGGATGTTCTCCAGAAAGCCCTTGGACACGCCGTGGCGTCCGGCCAGGGTGCCGCCCTTGAGCGGCCGCCCGGCCGCGGCCAGGTCGACCAGCGCGTCGAGCCCGTAGGCGAGCCGGGCCGTGACCCTCATGCCGCCGGGCCCGACAGGCCCCAGCGCCGGGCCACCGCCCGCTCCAGCGTGCTGAACAGCACCGCGTCCACCACGATGCCGATGACCAGGATGATCAGCATCATCGCCATCACGCCCGCGGCGTTGGACAGCGTGCGGTTGATGTTGAGCAGGCCGCCGACGTTGGGCTCGCCGGGGACGGTGGTGATGATCTCGCCGGCCATCAGGCTGCGCCAGGCGAAGGCCCATCCCTGCTTGAGCCCGCCCACGAAGCCGGGCAGCGAGGCGGGCAGCACGATGTGGCGGTACGAGGACAGGCCCCGGGCGCCGAGCACCCGTCCGGCCCGCAGCATCACCGGGTTGATCTGGTCGGTCCCGCTGATGAGGCCGTTGGCGATGGCCGGCACCGACCCGATCACCGTCACGAACAGGATCGCCCCGGTCGACAGCTTGAACAGCAGGATCGACCACGGCACCCAGGCCACCGACGGCATCGTCTGGAGCCCGGTGATGAGCGAGCCGAAGGCGGCCCGCAGCACCCGGACCCGGGCCACGGCCAGGCCCAGGGCCGTGCCCAGTATCACCGCGATGACGTAGCCGAGCGCGGCCATCCGCATCGTGTTCTCGATGGCCGTGACCAGGATGCCCTTCGACCACATGTCGGCCAGCTCGTGGAACACGTCCGAGGGCGGAGGCAGCAACACGGTCGGGCGCCAGCCGGACCAGACGACCAGCTGCCAGATGCCGAAGAACAGGGCGATGGCGCCGAGCTTGGGCCAGGTGGCGCGCCAGACCCGCACGAGGCGGCTGGTGCGGGTCTTGTCGGCGAGCTCCAGGGCGTCGAGGCCCGCCAGCTCCTGGTCCAGGCGCGACAGCACCTCGACGTCGGCTTTCGTCGTCTCATCGATCGGCGGCATGGCGCCGCACCTCCTGGCGCAACAACGAGGTGACGCGGGTGGCGAGGCCCGACACCTCGGGCGACTCGATCGTGCGGGGGCGGTCGACGTCGACGTCGATGGTGGCGGTGACGTGGCCGGGCCGGCTGGAGAGGACCACGATGCGGTCGGCGAGCCGGGCGGCCTCGCGCACGTTGTGGGTGACGAACACGACGGTGAGGTGGCGTTCCCGGTAGAGCCGCTCCAGCTCGTCGTGGAGGACGTCGCGGGTCATGGCGTCGAGCGCGCCGAACGGCTCGTCCATGAGCAGCACGTCGGCGTCCTGGGCGAAGGCCCGGGCCAGGGCCACACGCTGGCGCATGCCGCCGGACAGCTCGTGGGGCTGCTTGCGGGCGAACTGCTCCAGGCGCACGGTCTCCAGCAGGGCCTGGACCCGCGCCTTGCGCTCGGACCGGGGCACCTTGCGCAGCTTGAGGGCGAGATCGACGTTGCCGGCGACGCTGAGCCAGGGGAACAGCGCCGACTCCTGGAACATGAGCGCCGTGCGGCCGACGACGGACAGCTCGCCCGCGGTCGGCTCGTCCAGGCCGGCGAGCAGGTTGAGCAGGGTGGACTTGCCGCAGCCGGAGGCGCCCACCACGCACACCAGCTGCCCGGGCGCGACCTCCAGGTCGACGCGGTCGAGGGCGGCGACCGCAGAGCGGCCGCCGCCGTAGACCTTGGTCACCGCCCGCAGGCTCACCGCGGACACCTCGCGCAGGGTGGCCGTCGGTGCGCTCACAAGCCTTCGACCTCCGGATCACCTCGCGCTGCGAGCAGGTCGTTGAGGATGCTCAGGTCGTAGATGCCGTCCAGGTCGACGTCGTCCAGCAGGCCCACGGCCACCGCGTCGTCCTTGGACTTCTCCAGCGACTTGGCCACCGGGTCGGACGTGAAGGTGAGGTTCTCCCAGGCCCCGGCGATGATGTCGTCGCCCAGCCGCTTGGTGGTGATCTTCTCGATGCCGTCGTTGGTGGTGGCCTGGGCGGTGGCGGCGTCGCCGTTGGCCTCGTCGATGGCGTCCAGCAGGCCGCTGATGAGGGCCCTGACGTTGGCCGGGTGCTCTTCCAGGTAGTCCTTGCGGACCAGCAGGTGGGTGGTGACGAACTGGCCGTCGGTGTCGGTCCAGAGGTCGGACTCGTTGACGAGGACCTTGCCGTCGCCCTCCTCGACCAGGCGCGTGGCCCACGGTTCGGGCACCCAGGCGCCCTGGATGTCGCCGGCCTGGAAGGCGGTGAGGGTGTCGGCGTTCTCCTGCGGGGTGATCTTGACGTCGCCGCCGCCGGTCTCGTCGGTCTCGAAGCCCTGGTCCTTCAGCCAGGCCCGCAGGGCGACGTCCTGGGTGTTGCCCAGCGACGGCGTGGCCAGGGTCTTGCCCGCCAGGTCCTGGGGCGAGTTGATGTCCTGGGAGACGACCAGGGCGGCGCCGCCCGAGGTGGTGCCGGCCACGATCTCCACCGCGCCGTCGGACTGGGCGAAGGCGTTGATGGCCGGGTTGGGCCCGATGAAGGTGGCGTCGATCGAGTCCGACAGGATGGCCTCGCTGGCCTCCGTGCCGGAGTTGAAGGTGAACGTCTCGAGCTCGGCGTCGCCTAGGGCGTCGGCGAACAGCCCGTCCTCGACGCCGATGATGGCCGGCGCGTGGGTGACGTTGGGGAAGTAGCCCAGCCGGAGCGTGCCGCTGGGCTGGGTGTCGGCGGCTGTCGTGTCCGCGCCGGCGGCGTTGCCGCTGTCGTCGTCGTCCCCGCCGCAGGCCGCGGCCACCAGCCCGAGGGAGAGGGCGAGGACCGCGGCCTTCCGTGTAATTCCGATTGACATAGTCGGATTACTAGCGGGGCGCCGGAAGCCGCGCAAGAGTTTTCTGGTAAAGATGATCGAAAAAGTCAGCTTTGGCTTGTGCGGGGACAGCGCAGCGAGTAATCCTGAGTAAGTCGATCGGAATTATCTCGGAGAGACGATGCTCACGACCATCCCGCCGTCCGCCGCCGCAGAACCCCTGCCCGCGGCCATCCTCGCCGACATCGTGACGGGCCTCGCCGCCGCGTCCGACCTGTGGCGGGCGGCGGTGTGTCACGACCCGGACGGGCGCCGGCCGGTGCGGCTGCTGGCGTCCCAGGCCTACGAGGTGTGGGTCATCGGCTGGACGACGGGCCAGCACGTCACGCCCCACGACCACGGTCGTTCGGAGGGCGCCCTCCTGGTGGTGGAGGGCGCCCTCGTGGAGGTGCTGCCCCAGGCCGGCCGGGCCCCCGTCGAGCGGGGCCTGGAGGCCGGTCGGGTGCACCCCGTGCCCGTCGGTACGGTGCACGACGTGGTGAACCGAGCCCCCGCCCCGGCGACGAGCCTGCACGTCTACTCGCCGCCGCTCACGTCGATGACCTACTACGACCCGGCCACGCTGGCCCCCGTCGGCACCGAGCCCGCGGCCCCCACGCGGCCGTTGCTGGCCGGGAGCGCCGGCTCGTACCTGCTCCACCCCGCTCGCCGGCGGTCGCTCCCGTGAGCGGGGCCGCCGTCGACCGCCTGCTCGCCCGGGCCCGGGCCGCGATCGCGCCGCGACCCGGGCCCGGCGACCTGGCCGCGGTGCGGGCCGCCGGCGGGCTGGTGGTGGACATCCGGCCCGTCGAGCTGCGGCAGCGGGACGGCGAGATGCCCGGCGCCCTGGTGGTGGACCGCAACCAGCTCGAGTGGCGCCTCGATCCGACCAGCCCCCACCGGCTGGCGGACGTCACGGGACCGGACCAGCCGATCGTGCTCGTCTGCGACGAGGGCTATGCGTCCAGCCTGGCCGCGGCCACGCTGCGAGAGCTGGGCCTGCACCGGGCCACGGACCTGGACGGCGGCTACCAGGCCTGGCTCGGCCGCCGCAGCTCGGCGGGCGACTGACGAGGGGCGGCTCGCCGCCGTCGACTTCAGGCCGGGTCCGGGCTCCACAGCACGGCGGCCAGCACCAGGAGCACCAGCGGAGCGACGGCTGCGACCGCCGCCAGTGCGACGGAGCGCGTGAGCGCGAGGTAGGCGGTCCCGCCGATCCAGAGGACCAGCGGGTAGGCGAGGCCGGCGACGATGACGACGTCGGCGAAGGCTCCCCAGCGCTCGGGCTGTCGCTGCATCGCCTTGCCTGCCACCAGGTGGACCGCAGGTCCGACGATGAGGAACGAGCCGATCACGGCCGCCGCCGGGCCGATCACCGTGCTGAGGACCACGGTGGCCGCGAGCACGAGGGCGACGGCCAGCAAGGCGACGAGCCGGGCCACGAGCCGGTGGTCGGTACTGCTGTCCGCCATGACGCCCGAACGTACTCCCTACCGCACGGTAGGTGTGGCTCAGGGCCGCGACCACCTGGGGGACGGCCACCGGTACGGTCGATCGTCCATGAGCGAGCTTGTCGAGCGAAACAGGGACACAGTGCGTTACT
>DATBGF010000435.1:0-15429 GCA_036558145.1 Acidimicrobiales bacterium | reverse complement strand
CCACGGACACGTTGACCTGGCGCGTCGCGCTGGACGACGCCCGGCACCGGCTGGCGGCCGCAGGCGTGGACAACGCCGGCCAGGAGGCCCGGTGGCTGGCCGAGGCCGCGGCCGGGTGTGCGCCCGGCGACCTGGCCGCGGTGCTGGGCGGTCCGGTACCCGCGGCGGCCGCGGCCCGGATGGCGGTGCTGGTGGAGCGGCGGGTGGCAGGGGAGCCGTTGCAGTACGTGCTCGGCCGGTGGGCGTTCCGCCGGCTGGAGCTGGTGGTGGACCCCAGGGTGCTGATCCCCCGGCCCGAGACCGAGGTGCTGGCCGAGCTCGCGCTGGCCGAGGTCGACCGGCTGGGCGCCCGGGTGGCGGTGGACCTCGGGACCGGGTCGGGCGCCCTGGCGCTGGCGCTGGCGACCGAGCGCCCCGGGCTGGAGGTGTGGGGCACCGACGTGTCCCCCGACGCCCTCGCCGTCGCGGTCGCCAACGGGGCCGCGCTGCCCGGGGGCGGAGCCGTGACGTTCGTGGTCGGGTTGTGGTACGAGGCGTTGCCGGCGGAGCTGGCGGGGCGGGTGGACGTGATCGTGGCGAACCCGCCGTACGTGTCCGAGGCGGAGATGGCCGGGCTGCCGGCCGAGGTGCGGGACTGGGAGCCGCACGGCGCGCTGTGCGCCGGTCCGGACGGGTTGGAGGACGTGGCCGCCATCGTCCGCGGCGCGACGCCGTGGCTGGCGAGCCGGGGGGTGGTGCTGGTGGAGATGGCGCCGGATCAGACCGCGCGGGCGGCGCAGCTCGCCCGGGAGGCGGGGTTCGGGGACGTGGCGATCCGTGACGACCTGGCCGGCCGGGCGCGGGTGCTGGTGGTGCGCCCGTGAGCGAGCTTGTCGAGCGAACCAGGAACACAGTGCGTTACTCGGCCCCGTGGGCCGAGCGGTCACGGCGCGCAGCCCGAAGGGTGCGCCCGTGAGCGTCGACATGCTCGCAACCGACGACATCGCCGCCGCGGTCGAGGCCGCCGCCCGGGTGTTGCGGGCCGGCGGCGTCGTGGCCCTGCCCACCGACACCGTGTACGGCCTGGCGGCGCTGCCGGGCGACGCCACCCACACCGGGCGGCTGTTCGCGCTCAAGGGCCGCGGGGCCGACGTGCCCGTGGCCGTGCTGTGCGCCGACGTCTCCCAGGCGCTGGGGCTGGCGGACCGGGACCGCATGTCCGACGGAGCGAGGTGGATCGCCGAGCGGTTGTGGCCGGGGCCGCTCACGCTGGTGCTGCCGCGGCGGGACGGGCTCGGGTACTCGCTGGGCCAGCCGGAGGAGACCATCGGCGTGCGCTGCCCGGACCACGACCTCGTGCGGGCGCTCGCCCGCGAGGTGGGACCGCTGGCCACCACCAGCGCCAACCGGCACGGCGAGGCCACGCCCCCCACCGCCGGGGAGGTGGCCGCGGTGTTCGGGGCCGGGCTCGGGTTGGTGCTCGACGGCGGTCCGTGCGCCGAACCGCCGTCCGCGGTGGTCGACGCCACCGGGGCGAGCTGGCGGGTGCTGCGGGCCGGGCGGGTGTCCGAGTCCGAGCTGGCCGAGGCGGCCGCCGGCCCTCACGCTACGCGCTGACACCGAACCGATTATCACTATGCGCGCTGGCCTCAGCACGCTGGGCATCATCGGTCGCACATGGTGTCCTGCGTGCCTACTGTCCTGATCCACCATGGTGACGAGGGGGGAGTTGCTGGCGCTGGTCGATGGCGCTCCGGGCCGGTTGCGGACCCTCCAGGCGGCGCTGACCACGTGGACCCACCGCGGCCGGGTGGCCGAGGTGCACCGGCGGACCGACTGGGAGCCGGGCCCGGCAGCCGGCGACGACCCGGCCGCGCCCGACCTCGATGACGACCTGGACGACGACCTCGACGGCGACCTCGACGATCCGGGGAACGGGCCGGGGCTGGTCGTCGTGCCGGACGAGGACCCCGAGGTCGAGACCGTCGCCACCTCCTACGTGGTCGTCGCCCCGCCCGACCGCTGGCGGGTCGTGGGCCGCGGCTACCTGGCGGTGAGCGACGGCCAGCGCAGCTGGGCCGGGACCAGCACACTGGTCACCGAGCGGGACTCCGTCCGGGCCGCCATCTCCGACGCCGGGCCGATCGGGTCGTGCCTGTACCCCGGGCCCCTGCTGCGCAACCTCACCTTCACCGTCCCGGTGGCGGGCGACATCGAGGGACGGCCGTGCTGGTTCGTGACCGGCGAGCCCCGCACCGCCGGGCGCAAGGCGCTGCCCCGGGGCGTGGCCGGGTGGCGGAGCCACCGCGACCTGGTGGGCATCGACCACGCCGTCTGGTTCGACGCTCTCACCGGGATCATCCTGCGCCACGAGGGGTCGATCGACGGCGAGCCGTGCTCGTCCACATCGCTCACCGACCTCGTGTTCGACGGCGGGGTCGACAGCGCGGAGTTCCGGCCGCCGCCGGGTGCGGTGGTCCGCTCCCGCCACGAGCTGCTGCGCGATCATCTGGCGGCGATGGGCATCGATCCCGACACCGTCGACCTCGACGACCCCGTGCAGGTGCGTGAGGCCCTCCGCCAGGGAGGCTGAGCGCACGCACGGTACGCTGGGTCATCCACCCGTGACAGCATCTGCCCCCTTCCCCGCCGTCTCCCCTTCGAGGACTGAACCGTGAGTGGCCAGTGGCCGCAGCTGGTGCTCGTCGCCGTGCTGGTGTTCGTGAACGCCGCCTTCTCGGGCACCGAGATGGCGCTCGTGTCGCTGCGGGAGGGCCAGCTCCAGCGCCTGGAGCAGCGGTCCTCGACCGGCGCGCTGGTCGCGAGGCTGGCCCGCGACCCGAACAACTTCCTGGCCACCATCCAGGTCGGCCTCACGCTGGCCGGGTTCCTGGCCTCGGCCGTCGCCGCGGTCTCGCTGTCGGAGCCGCTGGAGCGCCAGCTCGACTTCCTCGGCTCCTGGGCCCGCCCGGTCTCGATCGTGGTGGTCACCCTGATCCTCGCCTACATCACGCTGGTCCTCGGCGAGCTGGCGCCCAAGCGGGTGGCCATGCAGCGGGCCGAGCGCTGGGCGCTGCTCGCGGCCCGGCCGCTGGCGTTCATGTCCAAGGTGACCCGCCCGGTGGTGTGGCTGCTGTCCCGCTCGACCGACCTGGCCGTGCGGCTCACGGGCGCCGACCCGAAGCTCCAGCGCGAGCAGGTCAGCGAGGCCGAGCTGCGCGAGATGGTCGGCACCCAGGCCTCGTTCACCCCCAAGCAGCGCACGATCATCGACGGCGCGTTCGAGATCGCGGAGCGCACGCTCGACCAGGTGCTGGTCCCCCGGCCCGACGTGTTCGTGCTCGATGCCGGCTGGACCGCCGAGCAGGCCCTGCGCGAGCTGGTCGCCAGCGCCCACTCCCGGGCGCCGGTGGCACACGACCGCAACCTGGACGACGTGGTGGGCGTGGTCCACCTGCGGGACCTGCTCGACCGGGGCGACCAGCCCGTGGCCGAGCGCGTGGGCGAGATCGTCGCCTTCCCGGAGACGGCCGACGTCCTCGACGTGCTGCACGAGATGCAGACCCGCCGGGTCCAGCTGGCCCTGGTGGTGGACGAGCATGGCGCGGCCGCCGGCGTCATCTCCATCGAGGACCTGCTCGAAGAGCTGGTGGGCGAGATCTACGACGAGACCGACCGGGACGTGATCAGCGTCCAGCGGACGCCCGACGGATCGCTGGTGCTGCCCGGCCGCTTCCCGATCCACGACCTCGTGGACGTGGGCGTGACCGGCATGCCGGAGGGCCCCTACGCCACGGTGGCGGGCCTGGTGCTCGACCTGCTCGGCCGGGTGCCCGAGGCGCCCGGCGACCGGGTCGAGGTCGAGGGCCGCACCATCGAGGTGCTCGAGGTCGACGGCCGGGCCATCACCCGGGTGCGCATCGGCCCCGACGAGCCCGCCTCGAAGGCGGCGACCACCGCCTGATTCCCTGGTTGGGCGCCGGGCGCGGGGGTAGCCCAGCGCCGTGGGAGTCGATCTGCTGGCGGGCCGCTACGAGCTGGGGAGCGTGATCGGGCGCGGCCGCTCCCCGGTGCACGAGGCGCGCGACACCCGGCTCGGGCGGGATGTAGCGGTCAAGCGGGTCGCACTGGCACCCGGGCCGGACGAGATCGACGATGTGCGCGCCCGGACGCTGCGCGAGGCCCGGGCTGCGGCCCGGCTGGCGTCGTCGCGGGTGGTGAACGTCTACGACGTGATCGAGGAGGCGGACGCGATCTGGCTCGTCATGGAGCTCGTGCGGGCGCCGAGCCTGGACGAGATCATCCGGGAGCAGGGACCGCTGCCCGCCGCGCTGGCCGCGCGGATCGGGCTCGGCGTCGGGCACGCGCTGGCGGCGGCCCACGACGCCGGGGTCCTGCACCGCGACGTGAAGCCCGCCAATGTGCTCGTCGCCGTGGACGGCGACTCCGTGGACGTGAAGCTGGCCGACTTCGGCGTGGCCGCCCTGCGGGACGAGTCGGGCGTGACGCTGCCGGGCATGGTCGTCGGCTCGCCGTCGTACATGGCGCCCGAGCAGGCGTCGGGCCAGGCGGTCGGCCCCGAGGCGGACCTGTGGGCGCTGGGGGCGCTGCTGTACTTCGCGATCGAGGGCGTGCCGCCGTTCTCGCGGGGATCCGCGCTGGCCACCGCCGCCGCCGTGGTGCACGCCGAGCCGCGCCCGCACCACCACCCGGGGGTGCTCACCCCGCTGATCGACGCGCTGCTGGTGAAGGACCCGGCGCGGCGGCCCGAGGCCGGGGCCGTCCTGCGGTCCCTGCGGGTGATCGCCGCCGCGTCCTCGGGACCGGCATGGAGCCCGGCGACCACCCAGCAGGCTGCGGCGGTGGCCACGGTGGGCGAGACCACCGTCGTGTCCCGCCTTCCCTCCGGCTCCGGCGGCGGTGCCCCCACCCGGCAAACCCGCCCGCACCGCCGCCGGACCGCACTGGTCGCGGCCGCCGTGGCCGCCCTGCTCGCCGGCGCGGCGACCCAGGTCTTCGGGGTGGGCACGAGCCCCAGCCAGTCCGGTCCGCCTGCGGCCGATGCCCAGACGGTCCCCGCCCCCGCCGCGCCGTCGACCAGCGCAACGGTGGCGAGTGGCGGGCGGGCTGGGGTCCCGTCCGCCACCACCGCCACGCCGGACGACACCACGCCGGCCGTGCCGGACACGAGCGCGACCGCCGCGCCCGGCACGGTCCCGACGACCGCCACGCCGGCGGCGCCCACGACGACGGCGCCGGACGAGCCGGACACGACCTCCGGCCCGCCCGACACGTCGGCTCCCACCACGACCACCTCGGCGCCGCCCGAGGAGACCACGCCCCCCACCACGGTTCAGTCCGGGGGCTGAGCGCCCCCGGCTGAGCTCTGGAGCAGCCCCTCCGTCCCGGAGCGGGCCACGGCCGCGTCGTTCGTCCCCAGGTAGGAGGCCACGACCCGCGGGTCGTGCAGCACCACGTCGGGGGCGTCGTGGGCGATGACCTGGCCCAGGTCGAGCGCCATGATCTCGTCGGAGATCGACCGGACCAGCGGCATGTCGTGCTCGATGATGACGATGGCGGCCCCGGTGGCGGCCCGCACCCGCAGGATCATGGGCCCGAGCGCCTCCGCTTCGCGCTGGGCGATGCCCGAGGACGGCTCGTCGAACAGCATGACGTCGGGCTCGTGCGCCAGCAGGCAGGCCAGGTCCACGATGCGGCGGGTGCCGGTGGACAGCTCGCGCACGAACTTGGCCCGGTAGGCCTGCAGCCCGACCAGCTCGATCAGCTCGTCGACCCGCACCGACACGGCCGCCTCCGACTCCCGCACCATGGGCAGGCCGACCGCGGTGGCGAACGGGTCGCGCACCTCGACGTGGCGCTCCAGGGCCAGGGCGATGGTCTCCTCCACCGACAGGCCGGGGAACAGCCGGGCGTCCTGGAACGAGCGGCCCAGGCCCAGCCGGGCGCGGGCGTCGGCGCTGAGCCCGATCACGTCGGAGCCCTTGAACAGCAGGCGGCCCTTGTCCGGCGGCATGTACCCGGAGATGAGGTCGAACAGCGTGGTCTTGCCCGCGCCGTTGGGCCCTATGACGCCGAGGATGGCGCCCTGGGACAGCTCGAACGACACGTCGCTCACGGCCCGCACGCCGCCGTAGGAGCGGGTCAGCTCCTCGGCCACCAGCACGAACCGGCTCTGGTCGCCGTCGGCCGGCGGCTCGGCGGCGGCAGCGGTCATCGCCGCCGCGGCGACCCGGATGGCGTCCGCCGCAGTCGGAGCGCCCGCGTCGGCCATGGCCTCGGCGCCCTCCAGGAACACCGAGCGCAGGATCTCGGGCCGGTCCAGCAGCTCGCGGGTCGGGCCGTGGAAGCGGATCTGGCCCTTCTCCATGAAGTACGCCTTCTCGCACAGCGTCAGGGCCACGTTCACCGACTGCTCGACCAGGATGATCGTGGTGCCCCGGGCCCGGATCGCCTCCACGATCTTGAGCAGCCGGTCCACCACGATGGGCGCCAGGCCGAGTGACAGCTCGTCGATCATGAGCAGGCGGGGCTTGGCGATGAAGGCCATGCCCAGCGTGAGCATCTGCTGCTCGCCGCCCGACAGGTTGCCGGCCAGGTCGCCCCAGCGGGCGCGCAAGGTGGGGAAGTGCTCCAGCACCGCTTCGGTGGACTCGGCCACGTACGCGGGGTCGTGCTGGTAGGGCCAGGCCGCCAGCCGCAGGTTCTCGGCCACCGTGAGGGACGGGAACACGCCCCGCCCGCCGGGGACCTGCACGACGCCGCGGCCCACGACCTCCTCGGGCGGCGTGTAGGTCATGTCGGTGCCGTCGTAGATGATGGCGCCGCCGGACGGGTCCACCAGGCCGGAGATGGCCTTGAGCAGCGTGGACTTGCCGGCCCCGTTGGTGCCCAGCAGGGCCACGATCTCGCCCTCGGCCACCTCGAAGTCGACGTCGAAGAGCACCTGGACCGAGTCGTAGTGGACGTCGAGGTGCCGGCACACCAGCAGCTTGGACTCGCCCCGGCGGTGGGCGGCCCGCACCTCGGCCATGGTCATGGTGGAGGTGCGCACCTTGTCGATGTCGGTGGCGATGTACTTGCTCGACGTGGCCAGGATCACGCCGCCGATCAGCGTCAGCGGGCAGAGGAGGAGGATGCCCTTGGTCAGGCCCCAGTCGTCGGCCAGCCCGCCGATGATCGGCTGGACCAGCAGCGTCGGCAGGATGAACAGGTTCACCAGCGAGAACCCCAGCGAGCGCACCCGGGGTGGGTTGATCAGCGAGATCGTGGCGATGATGACCGGCAGCGTCGACGACAGGGCCATGGCCAGCGCCGCCCGCAGCGGCACCACGAGCCAGAGGTTCTTGGTCGTCACCAGCAGGATGATGAGCACCACCTGGAAGCTGGCGGCGATGCCGAGCAGGGGAGCGACCTTGGAGACGTCGATCCGCATGTACTTGGCCGCCAGCGGCACGCCGATGAACAGCCCGATGAGCTGGAACGGCTCGGTGGTGGCGGACAGGATCCCCCGCTCGGCCGTGTTGAGGTGCAGCTCCTGCTCGTAGAACAGCTGGAGCAGCGGCCGCAGCGAGACGGTGGGGATGAGGATGAACGGCACGCCGAGGCAGAAGCGCCGCAGCGTCTGCACCCCCCAGAGGATGCGCCACGCCTCGCCCAGCGAGGCCGGCTTCTCCTCGGTCTCGGCGGTCTCCTTGTCGGAGCCCATGAGCTCGCGCTCGTGGCGGCCACGGGTGGGCTCCTTCAGCTTGAAGGCGAAGCTCACCAGGATGAACGTGGGGATGGAGGCGAAGATGAACGCCCAGCGCCAGCCGAGGAGGTAGCCGACGAAGCCGGCCATCAGCGGGCCGATGAACCGCCCGACGAAGCTGGCCGAGCTGTGGGCCGCGAACACGCCCGGCCGCGCGTCGGGCGGGTAGTAGTCGGTGAGCAGCGACGGGTGGGTGCCCTGGTTGACCGCCCTGCCGGTGCTGGCCCCGGCCCGGGCGCCGGCGAACGCCCACACGTTGGGGGCGAGGCCGCTGAACAGCGAGAAGACGCCCCACACGGCGGCGCCGCCCGCGGCGATGCGGGTCCGCTTCTTGCGGTCGGCGAAGTGGGCGATCGGCAGCTCGATGAAGAAGAACATGAAGCTGACGATCGAGGTGAGCGTGAGCGCGCCCTGGATGTCGAGGCCGAACGTCTCCCGGATGTTGGGCAGCAGCACGTTGGCCGCCTCGCGGTCCAGCTCGTCCACCGCGTTCAGCCCGAACAGGATGATCAGCGGCGCGACGGCCGCGCCCTTGGTCAGCGCGGACGGGCGGTAGCCGGCCAGGCGCTCGCCCAGCGTCCGCTTCGCCGCGGGCTCGGGCGCGGGCTCGGGCGCCGGGGCCGGCGCGTCGGCGATGTCGGTGCTCACGACGTCCTCCCTGCGTCGTCATGGGCGCCCGAGCTGACCGGTTCCGGTTCAGGTGGGGGCTCGTCCAGGGGGATCTCGGGGAGCGGGGAGAGCAGGGCTTCGGCGCCGGCGCCGTCCATGCGGTCGGCCAGCTCGCGCAGGAACGCCATGCCCCGCTCGCGCGACAGGCCCACCGCGCTCATGTCCTTGGCGTCGGCGAACAGGCTGGGGACCATGATCTCGTGGCGCTGGGCCACCCAGCGCAGGAACGAATCCCGGCCCTGGTACAGCAGCGAGCCCAGGCCGCCGGGCAGCGCGATGAGCACGATGAGCAGGCCGGCGCCGCCCGCGAAGAAGCTGAGCTCGTCGGGCAGGAAGTACTGCGCGCCGATGACGTAGACCGCGCCGAGGATGGCGCCCGACAGCGAGCCGAGGCCGCCGATCACCACCATGGAGAACACCGCCAGGCTCTCCTCGGTGGCGTAGGGCTCGATGCCGAGGCGCTGCTGGTGGTGGACGAACACGGCGCCGGCGAAGGCGGCGATGAACCCGGAGGCGGCAAAGGCGGTCAGCTTGGCCCGCACCGGGCTCACGCCGAAGGCCTGGGCGGCGCGGTCGTTCTCGCGCACGCCGATCATCACCCGGCCGACCCGGGAGCGGCGCAGGCGCTTGGCCACCGACAGCATCAGCACCAGGCAGACGACGACGAAGTAGTAGTACTGCTTCTCGGTGGCGATGGGGATGAGGCCGAACAGCTCGGGCCGCTCGATGCGCCCGAGCGGCAGCCACCAGCCGAACTCGGCGCGGTTGAGCCCGTAGACGGCCACCGCCTGGGCGAAGGCCAGCGTGGTGACGGCCAGCAGCAGGCCGCGGATCCGCAGCGCGGGCAGGCCGATGACGATCGAGACGACCGCGCCCACGGCGCCCGCCACGAGCAGGGCGATGGTCAGGTCCCAGCCGAGGCGGGACGTGATGGCGCCGCCGACCGCGGCGCCGATGGCGAGGAAGGCGACGGCGCCCAGGCTGACCTGGCCGGCCCAGCCGGTCAGCACCACGAGCGACACGCCCACCATGGCGTAGACCAGGATCACGCCCACCAGGTCGAGCCGGCTGGTGGACAGGACCAGCGGCAGGCCCAGCGCCACCCCGGCCAGCAGCGCCACCAGGCCCCGCGTGGCCCAGCGGACCTCGGGCAGGTGCGACAGCTCCGGGGGGATGGGCCGCACGTCGGTCACGACCTGCCAGCTCGACATGCCGTCGCTGCGGTTGGAGCGGTCGACCCGCTGCGCCAGCAGCACCACCAGCACGACCACGAACAGGATCGGCGCCACGAGCGCGGTCTCGTGCGTGTTCCACACGATGGCCTGCTCGACCACGCCCAGCGTGACCGCGCCGGCGAAGATCAGCGGCAGGTTGGTCATGCCGCCGATCACGCAGGCGGCCAGCGCCCGCACCAGGATGGCGGGCCCCAGCACCGAGCCCAGCGGCACGCCGACCACGCCCGCCCGCATGAACACGGCCACGAAGGCCAGCACGCTGGCGATGCTCCACACGATCATCTGCACCCGCTTGACCGGGATGCCGAGCAGCGCAGCCCGGTCGAAGCTCTCGGCGCTGGCCCGCACGGCGATGCCCGTGTTCGACACCCGGAAGAACAGGGCCAGGCCCACGCTGCAGACCACGACCGACAGCAGCGCGATCACGTCGTTGCCGTGGAACACGATGGGCGGGATCTCGAACGTGAAGTTGAACGGCGAGGGGTAGGTGTTCGGCGGGTTGAGGTCGAACGCGCCGGGGAACGCGTCATGGGCCAGGGAGGGCAGGCCGAGCGCCAGCGCCGCGAAGATCTGGGCCACGCCGAGGGTCGCCACCGTGAGGATCAGCCGGGGGGCGTGGGCGAAGCGCCGGATGATCAGGAACTCGACCAGCGCGCCCAGCAGCGCGGCCGCCACCAGTCCCAGGCCCAGGCCGACGAAGTAGGGCACGCCGGGGCCGACGATCAGCAGCACGGCCGCCATCGTCGGCACCGTGCCCAGGTCGCCCTGGGCGAAGTTGACGATGCGGTTGGACCGGTAGACGAGCGCGATGCCGAACGAGATCAGCGCGGTGAGCCCGCCGATGACCACGCCCTTGACCAGCACCCCGGTGGGCGCCGGCCACAGGACCCGCTGCACCACGATGAGCCCGAGGATCACCGCACCGGTGGACGGTATCGAGGACGTACGCCACGATGACCGGACCGCGTTCGTCGTAGCGCTGAGTGCGGCGGTCATCGTCCCCCCGGTCGGCTCCGCTGCTAACTTGAACTCAGGTCAAGATAGCCCGTCGGGACCGTGCCCGCCGGGGTGATCGCGACGACAGCAGGCAGCGTCCGAGGGGGAGAACGATGGGCGACACGCCGAAAAAGCGCAGTGGTCTGACGCGCTATTGGCCGATCCTGGCGGTGGTGGCCGTGGTGGCCGCCGCGCTGGGGATCGGGGCGATCGTGGGCGGGGGTGGCGACGACGACGAGGGCGCCGACGAGGCCGCCGCGCCCGGTGACGGGACGCCGCCGGCCCTGGCCGCGTTCCCGGGCGAGGACCCGATGGACGCCCCGGACTGCGACCGGGACACGGGTCGCCTGGCCATCCCCTCGGTCTACGCGCCCAACTGCGTGCCCATCTGGGACGCGGACCGCGACAACGGCGGCGCCACCACCAACGGCGTCACCGAGGACGAGATCACGGTCGTGTTCTACAACCCCCAGGACGACCCCAACGTCACGGCCATCAGGGACAGCGTCATCGCCGACCCGCCGACCGACGAGGAGCTGGCGGCCGACCGCCAGAAGGAGGTCGAGGCCTACAACCACCTGTTCGAGACCTACGGCCGCACCGTGAAGCTGGTGCAGGTCGAGGCCAGCGGGGCGGCCGACGACGACGCCGCGGCGCGGTCCGACGCCATCAAGATCGCCGACGACATCGGCGCCTTCGCGGTGGTGGGCGGGCCCGCGCAGACCAACGCGTACGCCGAGGAGCTCTCGGCCCGCGGTGTCATCTGCCTGTGCGCCACCGGCCAGCCCCAGGAGCTGTACGAGAGCCTGGAGCCCTACGCGTGGGGCACCACGCTGGCCTCGACGCAGGGCTACGTGCACCGCGCCGACTACGTGCTCAACCGCCTGGCCGGCAAGAAGGCCGAGTTCGCCGGGGAGGACGACTTCAAGGACGCCGACCGCAGCTTCGCCATCGTCTACTACGAGACGGCGGACGGCTCGCGCGGCCCGGGCGTCGACTTCTTCGAGGACCGGCTGGCGGACGGCGGCGTGGAGCTGGCCGACCGCATCCCCTACATCCTCGACCTGACCCAGGCCCCGGAGGACGCGGCGACGATCGTCGCCCGGCTCAAGGACAAGGGCATCACCAGCGTGATCTTCGCGGGCGACGGCTTCTTCCCGATCTACCTGACCCAGGCCGCCACCAACCAGGACTACCACCCCGAGTGGATCATCACCGGGTCCACCGGCACCGACATCACCGCCCTGGCCCGCCGCTACGACCAGGAGCAGTGGAGCCACGCCTTCGGCATCTCCTACCTGCTGGCCCGGGTCGACCCCGACGTGATCGACGAGCAGGGCAACCTCGTGTCCTGGTACCTCGGCGAGAACCTGGACGACTACCCGAACATCTTCGACTTCGGCCGGGTGTTCACCGGCATCCACCTGGCCGGTCCCGACCTCACGCCCGACACGTTCCGGGACGGGCTGTTCTCCTACGACCCGACCGGGTCCTTCACGACCGCCTTCGGCACGTCGTACGGCAACGTGCGCTGGCCGCGGGTCGACTACTCCGGCTCCGACGACGTGACCGAGGTGTTCTGGGACGCGCAGGCCACCGGCCAGGACGAGACTGGGGCCGACGGCACGGGCATGTACCGCTACATGGACAACGGCAAGCGCTACCTGCCCGGCGAGTTGGAGGACTCGACCGCCGTCCCGTTCGACGACACGAACACCTTCACGATCCTCGACCAGTTCCCCGCGGCCGACATGGCACCCAGCTACCCGCGGCGCACGTCCCGCACGGGCTGAGCCGTTCCACCCTCAGACAACCGACACAGGAGCAGACATGCCCGACTTGAACGAGGCGGTGGTCGTCGCCGCCACCCGCAGCCCGATCGGACGAGCCAACAAGGGACAGCTCGTCGACAAGCGGGCTGACGAGCTCATGGCGGACATCCTCGTCGCGCTCATGGACAAGGTGCCCCAGGTGGACCGGGCCGACGTGGGCGACATCATCTGCGGCAACGTGGCCCAGACCGGCGAGACCGGGTTCAACATCGCCCGCACCGCGGGGATCCTGGCCGGGTTCCCGCACTCGGTGTCCGCCCACACGGTCCAGCGCTTCTGCGCGTCGTCGCTCCAGGCCATCACCGCCGCGGCCAACGCGGTGAAGGTGGGCGAGGGCGACATGTACATCGCGTGCGGGGTGGAGAAGTCGTCCCGCCCGCCCGCGCCCGAGGGCTCTGAGGGCGGCGGCGGTGGCCGGGGCGGTGGCGGCGGCGGCCGGGGCCGGGGCATCGGTCCCGGCGGGCTCAACCCCAAGCTGCTGGGCCGCGACAGCGGCTTCCCCTTCGTCTACATCCCGATGGGCATGACGGCCGAGAACGTGGCCGAGCAGTACGGCGTGTCCCGGCAGGACATGGACGCCTTCGCCAAGCTGTCCCAGGACCGGGCGGTCGCGGCCCAGGAGTCGGGGCACTACGACGTCGAGATCAGCCCCATCACCAAGGACGACGGCACGGTGGTGTCCCGCGACGACTGCCCGAGGGCCGGCACGACCCTGGAGAAGCTGGCCGAGCTGCAACCCTCGTTCAAGGAGGGCGGCACGGTGACCGCGGGCAACGCCTGCCCGCTCAACGACGGCGCGGCCGCGGTGCTGATCACCAGCCGCCAGAAGGCCGACGAGCTGGGCCTGGAGCCGCTGGCCCGCATCGTGGCCACCGCGTACTCGGGCAACAACCCCGAGATCATGGGCGTGGCCCCGATCGACGCGGTGCGCAAGGTGCTCAAGGCCACGGGCATGTCGATCGAGGACATCGACTACGTCGAGCTCAACGAGGCGTTCGCCGCCCAGGTCCTGCCGGTGTGCGAGAACACCGGCATCGACATCGAGCGCCAGCTCAACCCGCACGGCGGCGCCATCGCGCTGGGCCATCCCTTCGGCATGACCGGGGCCCGCATCATGACCACCCTCATCAACGACCTGCGCAGCGGCGACGGGCAGTGGGGGCTGGAGACCATGTGCGCCGCGGGCGGCATGGCGATGGCGACCGTGGTCGAGAGACTGTCCTAGATGCCACAGGACCATGCGGCTCGGGTGCGTGAGCTGTTCGAGCTCACGCCCACCGAGCCCGACACGTATCGCACGGTGCCGCGTCGGCGGCGCGGATCGGGGCCGCCTGGATGGGCCCGGGTCGGCCCGCCGCGGCTGTTCGGCGGGCAGGTGGCCAGCCAGGCCCTGGTCGCGGCCTGGCGGACGGTCAAGGCCGACCATGGCGTGAACTCCCTCCACGCCTACTTCCTCCGGCCCGGTCGCTACGACGAGCCGGTCGACTACGTCGTGGACCGCATCCGCGACGGGACCTCGTTCACCACCCGGCGGGTGGTGGCGGTCCAGGGGGGCGACGCCATCCTCAACCTCGACGCGTCCTTCCACCGGGACGAGCCCGGCGACGCCCACCAGCCCGTGTCACCGCTGGATCTGGCCGGCGCGCCCGAGGACGGCGTGGAGCCCGACGATCCGCCCTGGATGCGGGGCCGGCCGCTGGAGGCGCGCGCCGTCGCCGGGGCGCCGCCCGGGGTGAGCATGCGCTGGGTGCGCGTGCCGGACCGCCTGCCGGACGACCCGATGCTGCACGCCGCCATGCTGGCCTTCGTGTCGGACATGGGCCCGGTCGGCGTGGTGGCCCAGTCGCTGGGTGTCGCCCGCCGGGACCGCATGATGGCCAGCCTCGACCACTGCATGTGGTTCCACCATCCGGCCCGGGCCGACGAGTGGCTGCTCTACGTCCTGGAGCCGGTGGCGGGCGCCCGGGCCCGGGGCGTGGCCCGCGGCGAGCTCTGGACCCGCGACGGCCGGCTGGCGGTCAGCCTCGTCCAGGAGGTGCTGGCCCGGCGCCGTAGGTAACCCGTGACGACAACGTAAGGCAGCCCCGCTAGGTTGGCGGAAGTGTCGGATTCCCGCAGCCTGACGCGCCACGGACAGGACCGGAAGGCGGAGCTCCTCCGTCATGCCGAGTACCTGTTCGCGAAGCGCGGCTACGAGAACACCCGCATGGTCGACATCGCCGACGCCGCCGGCGTGGCCAAGGGCCTCGTCTACTGGTACTTCGAGAACAAGGAGACCTTGTTCCGCGAGATCGTGGCCGACATGGGCCGCCGGCTGCGGCGGGCGCTCAGCCGGGCGGTCGACGGCGTCGACGATCCGCTGGGCCGGCTGTACGTGGCCACCGCCGAGTCCGTGCGGTTCATCGGGGAGAACCACCGGCTCTACGGCATCATCTCGATCGCCATGCGGGGCGACCAGCGGCTGCGCGACACCCGCTCGCACTCGCGCCGGGTGCTGGCCGACGACGCCATCACGCTGCTGGCCGAGGGCCAGGAGATCGGCCAGGTCCGCACCGACGAGGACCCGGCGGTCCTCGCCCACGCCAACGCGGGCGTCGTCTACTACTTCGTGCTGCTCTACGCCGACGGCCTGACCGGCGACGGCCGGCGCCGTCTCGACCTCGAAGCTGCGGCCCACGGGGCCGCCCGCTACGTGGTGCGGGCCGTCGCGGCCGGCGACGCGGTGGTCGAGGCGGTCGTGAGCCGCCACGCTCCGTCGCACCTCCAGACGAATTAGCTCCCACCGCTGTCAACCGATGCCGCGTGCTCGGCGTCGATGCGGGCAGGACAGCCTAAGGAGGTCGCATTCATGCGACGTATCTTCGTTCTGGCGGCAGCGACCTTGGCGGCGGTGGGCGTTCTGGCTCCGGCGCCGTCGGCAGGTGCCGCCGAGCCGTACTGCGGGATCACG
>DATBGF010000434.1:0-7348 GCA_036558145.1 Acidimicrobiales bacterium | reverse complement strand
TGCTCAACCGGGCCGACCCCCAGCTGACCTGGAACGAGGACAGCGTGGGTGACCACTTCCGCCGCTACCAGTTCCTGGGCGCCATCCCCCACAGCATGGCGGTACAGCAGGCGGCCGACGATGCCCGGCTCACCCAGCGCTTCGACGCCACGGTGGACCAGGCAGTGCGCCACATGCTCGGCGCCCTCCTGCACGAGCCGCTGCTGGACTCGGACACGCCCGCGGGAGCGACCGGATCAGTGCTCGACCGCGTGCTGGAGCGGCTGTTCGGACGTCGCGCCGCGCGGTCGGAATGCTCCCCGGTGTGAGCGCCACCACCGCCGCCACCACCCGACCCCGGGCCTCCCGCCGCTACACGCCACCGCGCCAGGCGGCGGCGGTCACGGCGAAGGCCAAGCGCGCGCCCAAGGCGGAGCCGACAACCGCCCCGGCCGGGCGCCGGACCGTCGCGGCGGTGCTCGACGGCGCCGCGGTGATCACGCTGGTCCTGGGCGGGGCCGAGCTCGGCTGGCGGACCGGCGCGCTGCCGGCTCTCGGCGTCAGCGCCGCGGGCTGGGTGGACTGGGCCTGGTCGTTCCACCGCGTGGCGTGGACGATGGCCGGCGTGGCCGTCGTCTACCACGGCGTCTGCACCGCGCTGTGGCAGCGCACGCCGGGCAAGCGGCTGGCCGGGCTGCGGATCGAGGCAGAGACGGGCGGTCCGCTGACCCCCGGCCGCGCCCTGTGGCGAGGCCTGTGGAGCGCCACCACGTTCATCCCCTCTGTCGTCACCCCGCTGGTGGTGACCGGGGGCTGGCTGGCGTCCGCCCGGGGCGGGCGCCGATCGCTGGCCGACCGGGCGGCCGGCAGCCGCGTGGTCCGAGCCCGGGGCAAGGGCCCGTGACGAGCCAGCGGCCGGAACCCCTCGCCCGGCTGGCGGGCGGTGCCGTAGCGAGAGGGCCAGTGTCGAGCCGGAGGCCGGAACCCCTCGCCCGGCTCGCAGGCGGTGCCGTAGAGAAAGGGCCCGTGACGAGCCGGCGGCCGGAACCCCTCGCCCGGCTCGGAGGCGGTGCCGTAGAGCGAGGGCCCGTGACGAGCCGGGGGCTAGAAGCCCTCGCCCGGCTCGCAGGCGGTGCCGTCGTTGTCGTCGTCGAGATGGGGCCCGTAGCCGGGATCGCCCCGGTGCAGCGGCAGCGCGCCGGCCCGCCAGGCCTGGAAGCAGTTCTCGTAGTGGGGCTCGGACGTGGTCGGAGGCCCGGACGTGGGCGGCCCGTTGCCCCGGGGCGGCCGGGTGGTGGTCGTGGTGGTGGGAGCCGTCGTCGTGGTGGGAGCGGTGGTCGTGGTGGTGGGGGCCCTGGTCGTGGTGGTGGGAGCGGTGGTCGTGGTGGACGACGTGGAGCTCCCGCCGAGTGGGACCGCGCTGGTGGGCACGGTCGACACGGTGGTCGGCGAGGGGGCCACGAACGCGCCCACCTCGTCGGTCGGGCCGCCGCCCCGCAGCGTCAGCGCGGCGCCGACGATGAGCGTCACGACCACGGCCACGGCGCTCACGTCCAGGGTGGCGCGCAGCCACAGCGGGGCCGATCGGTAGCGCCAGGCCACCTCGCCCGCGGCCCGGCGCAGCGGGCCGTCGCCGCCCTCGGCGGACGAGTAGTCCTCGTCGTCCCACTCGTCGGAGTAGTCGTAGCCGTAGCCGTCGGAGTCGGACCAGCCGGACGACCAGTGCGGCGCGGGGACCGGTGGCTCGGGCGGTCGCGGCGGGACGGGCACCGGCAGGTGGGCCTGCCCGGGACCGGGATCAGGAGGAGGGACGCGCGGGTTCCAGGCGTCGCCTCCGTAGTCCTGCCACGGGCCCTGCGGGTCTCCCCTGTCACCCATCGCGCGCCTCACCCCAGTCCTGTGACCTGCCCGAACCGTAGCCGAGCGATCGTTGATCGCCCTACGCGGCGGGGTCACGTACCATCGCACCCGCCGCGGCGCGCCATTGCCGCCCAACGAATGACAACGCTAGTATTTGACGTACCAGGACCTTGCCTGGGGTGCGGCAGGGTTCACACGTGGAAGGCCGGTTGAGCATGGATATCAAACGGGTCTTTTTGTTTGTCGCAGCGGCGTTTCTGATCCTGTCGGTGTGGAACAACCCGACCGCGACGGCCACGGCGTTCGCCGACTTTCTCGGTAACGTCGGCGACTTCCTTACTGACGCGATCGACAAGTTCACCGAGTTCTTCCGGAGCTTGACCGCGTGACCCCTCTGCGCCGGAGCAGGCGCGGAGACGACCTCTACGGCGGGGGGGATCTCGCGCCCATCTACCCCCAGGCCTCCCCCAACCCCTACGGCACCCCGAAGGGCGCATCCACGGCCACCGAGCCACCGCCGCCCGACCCGTACGAGCGCCCGCCCGGCTTCCTCCGCCGCTCAGGGCATCGGCTCGACGACTTTCGGCGCGCGGTGCTGCCGCTGCCCGACGAGGTGATCGATCAGTACCTCGGGCACGGCGAGCGGATGATCCACAGCGACCATCCGTCGTTCCAGGCATTCTTCGTCCAGAACACGATCCTCTTCCTCGTCCTGTTCGTCGTGGCCACCGTGTTCTTCGGCATCTCATTCAACGGATCCCTGATCACCGCGGGGTTCGTGTTGCTGCTGTTGAGCATCGTGCTGCTGTATCTCGTGCTCAAGCGCCTGCGGGAGCGATACACGAGCTACGTGGTCACGAACGTGCGCATCATGCGCATCTCCGGCGTGTTCGCCCGCAAGGCCCATTCGATCCCCTGGGTCCGTGTCACCGACCTGACCTACGAGCAGAGCCTCAGCGGCCGGCTGTTCGGGTTCGCCACCCTCCACATCGAGTCCGCCAACGAGGAGGGCGGCCTCCGGGATCTGGAGGGCGTGAACGACCCGGTGAAGTTCAACCAGTACGTGGTGGACATGGTCGTGGCCAAGCAGGGCCCCACCGCCCCCGGCTGGGAGGAGCAGGGCGAGCCTGCCCCGATCATCAGCGCCCCCCACGCCGGCCTGTTCGACCGCTGGATGCAGGCGAGGCGCCAGCGGCGGGCCCACCGCAGGGCAAGCCGGGCCGAACGGGCGCGCCAGGCCGGCCAGGCCGAGCAGACCCAGCGGGCGGAGCAGGCCGAGCGGGCCTGGATCCCCGGCCGCGAACGGCGGCGGCCCACCGCACCGGTGCTCACCGACATCTCCGGGGACATGGGCGGCGGCGAGGTCGTGGTGGGCGACCCCACCCTGTACGAGCCCGACACCGACGAGTCGGACGAGATCCGCGACCCGACGGCATCAGGCGACTACGACTTCGACGAGTACGGCGACCTCGACGGCGACGACGGCCTGCCCTGGCGCCGCTAGCCGCTGACGACCGGCTGCCCTGGCGACGTCGGCGGCGACGATGGGCTGCCCTGGCGCCGCTAGCCGCTGAGGGGCGAGGGGCTGTACGGCGGCTGCGACGGCGACGACGAGCTGGCGGCTGGCGGCTGGCGGCTGGCGAGGGGCCAGGGGCTGTACGGCGGCCTCGACGGCGACGACGGCTGCCCTGGCGGCGCCAGGCGCTGGCGAGGGGCGAGGGGCTGTATGGCGACCTCGACGGCGACGATGGGCTGGCCTGGCGGCGGTAGCCGCCGACCGCAACCAGCGGCGCTAGCCGCTACGGCAGGCTGGCCCCGGCCAGCAGGGCGATGATCTCCGTGCTGGGCCGGACGTCGCCGAAGATGCGGAACCACGTGGCCAGCGACGCCTCGTGCAGCCCGAAGGCCTGGCCGGACAGGGCGTCGCACACCAGAGTGACCTGGTAGCCCAGCTCGTTGGCGTCCCGGGCCGAGGACTCGCAGCACACGTTGGTGACCAGGCCGGTGATGAGGACGTGCTCGATGCCGAGCGCCGCCAGGCGGTCCGGCAGGTCGCAGTTGCCGGGGAAGAAGGCGCTGGCCTTGGCCTTGGTCGCCCGCAGGTCCCCCTGCCGCACGTCCAGGCCGGCGGCGAGCCGCAGCGCCGCGCCGGACTCGGTCGCGGCGTGGTACGACGCCGCGAGCGTCGGGCCGAGGGCGGCGGCGAGCGCCGACGGGCCGGTGATGGGCGTGGTCACGAAGGCCACGATCCCGCCGGCCGAGCGGACCGCGGCCGCCACCGTGTTGACCGGACCGAACAAGGACTCAGCGCTCTCGGAGCGGGCGCACGATGCCTCGTCCAGGTCCACGACCACGAGCGCGGTGCGGGTCCCGTCCAGCGTCGGGTACATGTGCAGGCGGCCTCCCCGGCGGGCCATGACCTTGTCCACCAGCGCCTGGGGGATCACCCCGCTGGGATGGGCCGGCGACAGCGAGGGGACCGGCTCGGCGGTCACGCCAGGGCGCGGCTGTTGAGGGCGGTGAGCCGGTCGCAGGCATCCACGTACTCGGACACGAGCCGGGCGACCACGTCGGCGGTCCGCTCGATGTGGTTCATCTGCCCCACGACCTGGCCGACCGGGTTGAAGTTCACGTCCTTGGCCGCCTCCGGGTAGCGGTGCCCGCGCTGGACCGCGTCGAGCGCCACCATCATCTGCAGCGGCATCGGCAGCGGCCCGGGCGATTCGGGACCTTCCCACGCCTCGGTCCAGTCGTTGCGCAGCATGCGGCACGGCTTGCCGGTGAACGACCGGGACCGGACGGTGTCGTGGCTGGTGGCGTCCAGGTAGGTCTGCATCTGAGCGGGCGGCACGTCGGCCTCGGTGACCGTGAGCCACAGCGAGCCGGTCCACGCGCCCTGGGCGCCCATGGCCAAAGCGGCGGCCACCTGGCGCCCGTCGCCGATGCCGCCCGCGGCCAGCACCGGCATCCCGGCCACGGCGTCGATGACCTGGGGCCACAGCACCACGGACGCGACCTCGCCGCAGTGCCCGCCGCCCTCGGTGCCCTGGCAGACCACGAAGTCGAGCCCGGCCTCCTGGTGGCGCACCGCGTGGCGCACGGACCCGCACAGCGCGCCCACCAGCCGGCCGCTCTCCTGGATGCGGGCCACGACGTCGGCGGGCGGCGTCCCCAGGGCGTTGGCGACGAGCCGGGCCTTGGGGTGCCGGAGGATGCAGTCGACCTGGGGACCAGCCGTCACCGCGGTCCAGCCGAGCAGCTCGTGGTGGCGCTCCTCCTCGGGCAGCTCGGGGACGCCGTGGTCGGCCAGGACCTTGCGCCCGAACGCCCGGTGCCCGTCGGGCACGTGCTTGGCCATCTCGGCCTCGAGCTCCTCGGGCGACATGTCGTCGAGGTCCATGCCCTCGTACTTGGACGGGATCACGATGTCGACGCCGTAGGGCAGGTCGCCCACGTTCTCGTCCAGCCAGGTCAGCTGGATCTCCAGGTCCTCGGGGCTGAAGCCGACGGCGCCGAGCACGCCCAACCCGCCGGCCTTGGACACGGCGGCCACCACGTCGCGGCAGTGGCTGAAGGCGAAGATCGGGAACTCGATGCCCAGCTTCTCGCAGATCTCGGTGCGCACGGTCGGTCTCCCAGGTCAGGTCGGTTCGGGGAACAGGATCAGGGCCAGCGCCGCGCCCCGGGCCGCCAGGCGGTCGGGGTCGGCGTCCACCAGCAACGCCTCCAGGAACAGGGCCATCAGCTGGCCGGTCACCACCGAGCCGGCGGCGGCCAGGTCGCCGGTCAGCTCGGGGAACAGGTCGGCGAGCCAGCGGTCCACCGCGCCCTCCAGCAGGGCGGACAGCCGCCGGGCCTCGGCCAGCGCCACCTCGTCGTCGCGCAGGCTCTCGCCGATGAGCAGCCGCCAGATCCGCAGCTCACCCAGCGACTGGGTGGCGAGCGCGGCGAAGAACTGCTCGAAGCGGGCCCGGGGCGGCAGGGCCGGATCGACCGGCAGCGTCACCCGGCGCAGCCCCTCGTCGTAGCGGCGCTCCGCGACGATGGCACCGAGCAGGTCGGACTTGGACCCGACGTAGTGGTACAGCGTGGCGATGTTGAGGTCGCAGGCGGCGGCCAGCTGGCGCATGGTCATGCCCTCGACGCCGTGGGCGGCGATGAGGTCGAGCGCGGCGGCGAGGATCCGGTCCCGCTGGCTCGTGTACCCCGAGGACGTCGCTGTCGGCACACCGGCACCCTATCAATCAAGCGCTTGATCGGGTCCAGATCGGCTAGAAACGGGCCGTGCTGTTCCCGCAGCGGTTCTGGGCCGGGCTGGAGGACGGATCGGTCACGGCCGCGTTCCGCTGGTGGCGGCGACCGGCGGCCAAGGCCGGCGGCCGCCAGCGCACGCCGGGCGGCGGCGAGCTGGCCATCGACACCGTCGACCGCATGGAGGCGGACCAGGTCAGCGAGGCCGACGCCCGGGCCGCGGGCTACGACGACCGGGCCGAGTTGCTGGCCGAGCTGGAGCGCTTCCGGGCCGAGGGCGCCGACCTGTACCGCGTCACCTTCCACCGCGCCGGCGACGATCCCCGGCTCGCCCTGCGCGACCAGGCCGAACTGAGCGAGGAAGAGTGGCAGGCCATCGCGGCCCGTCTCGACCGCTTCGACCGGGCCTCACCGCACGGCCCGTGGACCGCGACGGTCCTCGCCCTCATCGCCGAGCAGCCCGCGGTGCGGGCGCCGGACCTGGCCGCCGGCCTCGGCCGGGAGACCGCGCCGTTCAAGCGCGACGTCCGCAAGCTCAAGGAGCTGGGCCTGACGATCAGCCTGGAGCGGGGCTACCGGCTGTCGCCCCGGGGCGAGGCGGTGCTCCGGAAGCTCAGCGCCCGAACATCGCCAGCCACTCGGCCTCGGACCGGGGCTTGAACACGAAGTTCCACTTCCGGGTCTCGCCCATCGTGGCCGAGGGCTCGGCGGAGTACAGGTGGCCGGGGAACAGCACGGCGTCGTCGGGCACCTTGGCCAGCTTCTGGGTCAGGCTCTCGTAGAGCTCCGCCGGGTCGCCCCCGGGCAGGTCGGTGCGCCCGCAGCCCTCGAGGAACAGCGTGTCGCCCGAGACGAGGTAGCGCCCGTCCACGAAGAAGCACTGGCTGCCGGGCGTGTGCCCGGGCGTGTGGATCAGCTCGACGTCGATCTCGCCCACCGTGACCTTGTCCCCGCTGGCGTGCTGCACCAGGTCGGAGTCGGACGCCCCCGTCACCCGCTGCACCCACGGCGCCTCGTCCGCCTGGACGTGCACGGGGACCGGGGCCAGCTCCAGCAGATCGTCCAGACCGCTGATGCGGTAGCCCATCATCTGCCCGCCCACGTGGTCGGGGTGGTAGTGCGTGACCAGCGCGCCGGTCACCCGCATGTCGTCGGCCGCGGCCTCCTCGATGATGCCGGCCACGTCGTAGGCCGGGTCGACCACCAGCGCCTCCCCCGTGGCCCGGTCGCCGATCAGGTAGACGAAGTTGACCATCTG
>DATBGF010000433.1:0-1531 GCA_036558145.1 Acidimicrobiales bacterium | reverse complement strand
CGCCCGCGCCGACGTCGATCCCGGCCACGAAGACCCGCTCGTCCGCCTCCAGCTCGGCCTCCAGCGCGGCCCGGATCGCGTCCATGGTGCGGAACACGGGCGCGTCCGCCCCGGGCGCGGGCGGCTCCGGGCGCTCGGGTCGGGCCCGCACCACGAAGTCGGACAGGGTGGCCGGAGCCGGGGCGGTGAGCCGCCGGGCCGCCTCGACCGCGCCGTCGAGGTCGGACGCGACCGACGCCTCCAGCGCCTTGATCTCGTCGTCGGGCACGCCCGCGGCCCGCAGCACCCGCTCGTGGGCGAGGAGCGGGTCACGCCCCTCCCACTCCTCGACCTCCTCGGGTGAGCGGTAGCGCTGAGGGTCGCCCTCGTAGTGGCCGTGCCAGCGGTAGGTGGCGGCCTCGACGACCGCGGGGCCCTCGCCGGCGCGGGCGGCCAGCACCACGTCCTCCATGGCGGCCGCGGTCGCGGCCACGTCGTTGCCGTCGACCGCCACGTAGCGCAGGCCGTAGCCCGCGGCCCGCTGGGCCAGCGAGGCGCCGTGCTGGGTGGCGGCGGGCGAGAACTCGGCGTAGCCGTTGTTCTCGCAGAAGAAGATCGCCGGCAGCCGCCACACCGCGGCCAGGTTGAGCGCCTCGTGGAACGCCCCCTGGGCGGGGGCGCCGTCGCCGAAGAACGCCACCGCCACGCTGCCGTCGGCCCGCAGCTGCGCGGCCGTTGCCGCGCCCGCGGCGATGGGCAGGCCCGCGGCCACGATGCCGTTGGCGCCGAAGATCCCGAGCTTGGGGTCGGCGATGTGCATCGAGCCGCCCCGGCCGCGGTTGGTGCCCTGGTCCTTGCCCATGAGCTCGGCGAACATCCCCAGCGGGTCGAGGCCCTTGGCCAGGCAGTGCCCGTGGCCCCGGTGGGTCGAGGTGATGACGTCGGCGGGCCGCAGCGGCCAGCACGCGCCTACGGCCGCCGCCTCCTGGCCGATGGACAGGTGCACGAAGCCGGGGACCTCGCCGTCCCGGTAGAGCGCGGCGACGCGCTGCTCGAAGCCGCGGATCACCAGCATCCGGCGGTACATCTCGACCAGGTCGGCAGTCGTCCCCATGGAGCAGGTATTGTACTGGTCGGTACAAAAGGGAGCCGCATGACCGACAGGATCGACATCCCCCAGTCGTTCCCCGACCCCGGAGACGTGGGCGGGAAGCGGGTGGTGATCACCGGCGCCAGCCGGGGCCTGGGCGCCCTGCTCTCCCACGCGTTCTCGCAGGCGGGCGCGTCCGTGGCCCTCGTAGCCCGGACGGAGAAGGACCTCAAGGCCGTGGCCGAGGCGCTGCCCGGGCCGACCCTGGTGCTCGCGGGCGATGTGACCGACGAGGACTTCGACGAGGCCGTGGCCGACGCCGTCGTGGCCGAGTGGGGCGGCGTCGACGTCTGGATCTGCAACGCCGGGATCTCGCCCGTCGTCGCCGGCCCCCGCAAGACCGCCGCCTCGGTGTGGCGCCAGGTGCTGGAGGTGAACCTCACCGGCGCCTTCCTCGGCGCC
>DATBGF010000432.1:0-5704 GCA_036558145.1 Acidimicrobiales bacterium | reverse complement strand
CCTGTTCACTGACACCGACACGGCACTGCGAGAGCACCCGGATCTCCTGCGCGAGTATTTTGGCACAATTATTCCCCCAGAAGACAACAAGTTCGCGGCGCTGAACTCGGCCGTGTGGTCCGGCGGCTCGTTCATCTACGTGCCCCCTGGCGTCGAGGTACCGATGCCGCTGCAGGCCTACTTCCGCATCAACTCGGAGAACGCCGGCCAGTTCGAGCGGACGCTGATCATCGCCGACGAGGGCGCCAAGGTGCACTACATCGAGGGCTGCTCGGCGCCGACCTACACGAGCGACTCCCTGCACTCGGCCGTGGTCGAGATCGTGGTGAAGCCCAGCGCCCGGGTCACCTACACGACCATCCAGAACTGGTCGTCCAACGTGTTCAACCTGGTGACGAAGCGGGCCCGGGTCGAGGCCGAGGGCCACATGGAGTGGATCGACGGCAACATCGGGTCGCGCCTCACCATGAAGTACCCGTCGGTCTACATGGTGGGCCCCAAGGCGTCGGGCGAGGTGCTGTCGGTGGCCTACGCGGGGCCGGGCCAGCACCAGGACGCGGGGGCGAAGATGTACCACGTCGCCCCCGAGACGACGTCCAAGATCGTGTCCAAGTCGATCTCCAAGGACGGCGGCCGCACGTCGTACCGGGGCCTGGTCCGGGTCGAGGACGACGCCTACGGCTGCAAGAGCCACGTCCAGTGCGACGCGCTGATCCTCGACGAGGACTCGGTGAGCGACACCTTCCCCTACATGGAGGTGGGCGCCCGCGACGCCGTGATCGGCCACGAGGCCACGGTCTCCAAGGTCGCCGACGAGCAGCTCTTCTACCTCATGTCCCGCGGCCTGTCGGAGGAGCAGGCGATGAGCATGGTGGTCAACGGCTTCATCGAGCCGGTCACCCGCACCCTGCCGATGGAGTACGCGGTGGAGTGGAGCCGGCTCATCGAGCTCCAGATGGAGGGATCCGTCGGCTGATCCTGCTCGCGGACTGCCGCGAGCGCCCTGGTCGCTGGCACAATGTGGCTGTGCCGATGCGCCAGGACTGCAAACACTTCGAATCACGCACCTACCCGAACGGTGAGACGGTGCGGAAGTGCGATCTGGACCTGGCTCCCGAGGCGCCCTGGCGCTGCCCCGAGGACTGCCCGCGCTACGAGCGGCGCATGGCCGACGTCAACTGGTCCCACGGCTCGCTGGTGACCCCCAAGACGCCTGACGAGCCGATGGACGCGCTCGACCGGGACGACGGGTCCGTGGCCGCCCTGCTGGACGAGGCCGAGGAGATCGTCAACGCCGCGGGGCCGGACATCATGGCCGACATCCAGGCCGAGCAGGTGCGCTCCAGCAGCTCGCGCTGGCGCATCTGGCGGCGCCGCAAGCACGACTAGCGCGGTGCTCGCGCCCGGCGCGTAGAACGGCGCCGGGCCGCCCACCCAGGTGGTCCGGGAGGGTGCTGCGACACGCGTAGCATCCGAGCCGAGCGGATCCCGGCGGCTGGCACCGGGGCCCGCGCCGCCGAGGCCTGGAGGACCGAGAGTCGTGAGACGCGTCGTTGCCGCGGGTGCCGTGATGGTCGCCGCGCTGGTCCTGGGGGCCTGCGGGGACGACGACGACGCCGGGCCCGTCACCGACCTCGACGACCGCACGACCACCACCCTCGGCCTCGAGGACCAGATCGTCGCGGCCTACGAGGCGAGCTGGAACGACTTCATCCGGGCGGGCGACCCGCCCCAGCCCGACGCCGAGTTCCTGACCGACCACAACACGGGCGAGGCCCTGACCGCGGCCCGCAACCTGTTGCAGGGCTACATGTCCGAGGGCGTGGCCATGCGGGGGACCTACGAGTTCGACGCCCAGGTCGTCGAGAGCGCGGACACCACCGCGACCGTGCACGACTGCGGGCTCAACCAGCTCCAGGTCGTGCGGCCCGACACGGGTGAGGTCCTCGACCAGTCCGACGACGTGAGGGACGGCCTGGTCGCCGCCATGGTGCTGGAAGGCGGCGACTGGAAGGTCACGAGCCTGCAGAACAGCGAAGAGGTGTGCGCGAATGCATAGGAGCTGGGGGAGAGCCGCGGCGGTCGCCGCGCTGGCGAGCGGGGTCGCGCTGGTGGGGGTGCCGGCCGCGGGCGCGCAGTCGGGCGGCAGTGGCAACGTCGGCGACCGCGCCGGCGCGCAGAACAACGGCAGCACGGTGACCGGCACCGCCCAGACGGGCGACGACGGCTACGTCGCCCCGCCGGCCGGTGCCGACGACGGGACGAACGGGCCGAACTGCACGATGAGCGACGGGACCCCCGGCTACCTGCACTACGAGGGCCTGCAGTTCACGACGATGGAGGAGCAGCGCACCGAGATCCGCCCGGAGGAGCAGCGGCCCGGTGTGTACCTCCACGTCTACTGCAACGACGAGTACGTCGCCTTCCAGTTCTTCCCGGACGGCCAGCCGGTGGTCATCGACCCGTTCGCGCTGGCCCGGCGGGTCACGATCAGGCCGCCGGCTCCGGTCATCCACACCAGCCCCGACCCCGGCGACCACCTGGTCGGCCTGACGTCCTGGTACTGGGTCGAGGCCTGGCAGCCGATCAGCAGGAGCACGTCCGCCGGCAACGTGACCGTCACGGTCACCGCCGCGCCGACGTCGCTGATCATCGACCCGGGCGACGGCACCGGCACCATCACGTGCGTGAACCCGCCCGCCTACGACCCGATTGTGCCCGCGGCGTCCCAGTCGTCGCCGTGCACCCACGTCTACCAGCGGGCGGCCCACGTCACGGCCACCGCCACGGTCGTCTACCAGACGTCGTTCACGTCCAACGTGGGGGCGGGAGGCCCGCTCGGCCAGATCCAGCCCAACGCCACGGTCGCGTTGGCGGTGTCGGAGTCGCAGGCCATCAACACCCACGGCTGAGCGAGCGGTTCGGTAGGTTCGCCGGGGGGTCCACGCAGGTAGGCTGACCTTTCCCCTAGCGGCCCCGCACCGGCCGGGCGAGCTGCGAAAGGACCGACGCTGAGCAACTTCACCCCCGCCGCCTCCGCCGCGCTCGGCGGTCCCGGCTGGCTACAGGAACGCCGGGCGGCCGCCGCGGCCGCCTTCGCCGCCGCCGACCTGCCGTCGACCGACGAGGAGGTCTGGCGCTACAGCCGCATCGACCACCTCGACCTGGACGCCTACGCGCCCGTGGCGGCCGGGGGCGCCGGTGGGGCGCTGCCGGACGGCGTGCAGGCCCTCGTGGGCGCCGTCGTCCAGCCCGCCGCCACCGTGGTCGTGCGCAACGGCCGGGTGACGGCGCTCGAGCTGGGTGAGGCCGGGGCCAAAGGTGTCGTGGTGGGCGCGGCGGGCGACGGCCACGCCGGCCTGGTGGGCGCGGCGCTGGCGGAGCCGCCCGACGTGTTCGCCACCCTGAACGACGCCTTCGCGGCCGAGCCGGTGGTCGTGGACGTGCCCGCAGGCGTGGCCGTGCCCGGCCCCGTCGTCGTGGTGCACGTGACCGAGGGGGAGGGCGTGGCCACCTTCCCGCGGCTGGTCGTGCGGGCCGGGGACGACAGCGAGGTCTCGGTGCTGGAGATCCAGGCGTCGGATGCCGGAGGTGCGCTGGTCGTGCCGGTGACCGAGATCCTGGTGGGCCGGGCCGCCCGGGTCGGCCATGTGACCGTCCAGCAGCTGGGCCTGGCCACCTGGCAGCTGGGGCTGCAGGTGTCCCAGGTCGAGGCCGAGGCGACGATCCGCACGACGAGCATCGGCTTCGGCGGCGACTACGCCCGGCTGCGGACCGACTGCCGCATGCTCGGCCGGGGCGCCACCGGCGAGCTCGACGCCATCTACTTCGGCGAGGGCAGCCAGACGCTCGACTTCCGCACGTTCCAGGACCACATCGCCCCCGACTGCACGTCCAACCTGCTGTTCAAGGGGGCGGTGGGCGGCGTGTCCCGGTCCGTGTACACCGGGATGATCCGCGTGGGGAAAGAGGCGCGCGGCACCAATGCCTTCCAGACCAACCGCAACGTGAAGCTGTCGGAGGGCGCGTGGGCCGAGTCGGTCCCCAACCTGGTGATCGAGAACAACGACGTGCGCTGCAGCCACGCCTCCGCCGTGGGACCGGTGGACGAGGACCAGCGCTTCTACCTGGAGAGCCGGGGCGTGCCCACCGAGGACGCCGAGCGGCTGATCGTGGCCGGCTTCTTCGACGAGGTGCTGAGCAGGCTGCCGGTGGCCCCCGTGGTCCCGCTGCTGCGGGGCACGATCGGCGCCAAGTTCGCCCGGAAGGACGCGTGATGGCCAAGGTCCCGCTCTGCCCCCTGGACGAGCTGGCCTCGGGCACGGCCCGCCACTTCGACGTCGGCCGGCACCGGCTCGCGGTCGTGCGGCTCGACGACGACGTGTACGCCCTCCACGACGTGTGCTCGCACCAGGAGGTGCCCCTGTCCGAGGGCGAGGTCGACCCCGACGAGCGCACGATCGAGTGCTGGAAGCACGGCAGCCAGTTCGACCTGGCCACCGGCGAGCCGATCTCGCTGCCGGCCACCCGGGCGGTGGCGGTCTACGACGTTCGGGTCGACGACGGGATGATCGTGGTGGTGCTGCCCGATGAGTGACGTGCACGTGCTGGAGATCGCGGGCCTGCGGGCCGGGGTGGCGGGCAAGGAGATCCTGCGCGGGCTCGACCTGTCCGTCCGCTCGGGCGAGGTCCACGCGGTGATGGGCCCCAACGGGTCGGGCAAGTCCACGCTGGCGCATGTCCTCATGGGCCGGCCCGGCTACGAGGTGCTCGGCGGCTCGGCCACGCTCGACGGCGTCGACCTGCTGGGCCTGACCCCGTGGGAGCGGGCCCAGGCCGGGCTGTTCCTCGCCCTGCAGTACCCGACCGAGGTCCCGGGCGTGTCGCTGCACGACCTGCTGGCCTCGGCCCTGCGGGCCGCGGGCCGCGACCCCGAGGGCGTCGAGGCGGCCATCCGGGTCGAGGCCGAGCGCCTGGCGCTCGACCCCCGGCTGATCGACCGGCCGTTGAACGTCGACCTGTCCGGCGGCGAGAAGAAGAAGAACGAGACGTTGCAGCTGGGCGTGCTCCAGCCGGCCATCGCGGTGCTGGACGAGCTGGACTCGGGCCTCGACGTGGACGCCCTGCGCGCCACCTCGCGGCGCATCGAGGCCGCCACCCAGGCCACCGACGGCACCCCGGGGCTCGGCGTGCTGGCGATCACCCACTACAGCCGGCTGCTGCACGAGCTGCGGGCCGACCAGGTCCACGTGCTGGCCAAGGGCACCATCGTCCGCTCGGGCGGCCCCGAGCTGGCGCTGGAGCTGGAGGAGCGCGGCTACGCCGGCCTGCTCGGCGCCGAGCTGGCGGGCGAGCCCGACGAGGGCAGCCCGGTCAGCATCCGGCCGGCCATCGACGACCCCTTCGGCGGTCCGGGACCCTTCGGCGAGCCCGGCCTCTAGTCAGGCGGGCAGCGGCCGCAGGCCCAGGTCGCTCGCCACCCACTGCGCCTCGGCCTGCAGGCCGGCGATCCACTCGCGGTCGGAGGGACGGCCGCGGGCCTCCAGGACCCCGGCCAGGGCGGCCTGGGTCCAGGCGACCCAGGGGCGGGCCCTGAGCGCCGTGTGGAGGCGCAGGGCGGAGAGCAGCTGGCGCTCGGCCTCGGCCCACTCGCCCTCGGCGGCGGCCAGCCGGCCGAGGTGGAACGCGGCGGCACCCGCGAACG
>DATBGF010000431.1:0-9118 GCA_036558145.1 Acidimicrobiales bacterium | reverse complement strand
ACCAGCGCGTCCCCGAGCAGGCTGGGCGACGACGTGCCCGGCCTGATCCCGGAGGCCGAGGTGCGCGTCTGCGCCGGGATCAACCACATCGCGCTCGCGGGCCGGCCCGAGGTCTACGACGAGATCGCCGGCTGGTGGGACGAACCCGGGGCGACCCGGTCCGAGGGTCATTAGGCCCTGTCCTCGGGGGCGCGCAGTCTCTACCGTCGGGGACGTGCTCCAGATGAACGTCCAGCCCATCCCGACCGTCCCGGACCGGGTCAACGAGATCCGGGCGCTCACCGCCAGGATCGTCAACCGCGAGATCCTCCCCAACGAGAACATGCTCTGGGCCGACACCGTGGCCGGGGCGAAGCTGACCGACGACGACCGCGACCAGTCCCGCAAGCTGCGGGCCCACGTGCAGGACAAGGTGCGCGAGGCCGGGCTGTGGGCCCCCCACCTGCCCGCCGAGTACGGCGGCGCCGGGCTCGACTTCCTCGAGCTGGCCTACATGTACGAGGTGCTCGCCTACGCGGTGGGCGCCTCGTCGCTGTTCGGCGTCGTCGCCCCCAACTCGGGCAACCAGTCGATCCTGGTCAAGTACGGCACGGAGGACCAGAAGCAGCGCTGGCTGATGCCGCTGATCGAGGGCACGATGCAGTCCGGGTTCTCGATGACCGAGCCCGACCAGCCCGGCTCCGACCCCCGGTCGCTCAAGACGACCGCGCGCCGCGACGGCGACGACTGGGTCATCAACGGCCACAAGTGGTTCACCTCGAACGGCAAGCGGGCCGACTTCTTCATCGTGATGTGCCGCACCGAGGACGTCGAGGGCGGCGCCGACCGCAACGCCGCCATGACCCAGATCATCGTGCCCTCCGACACGCCGGGCGTGACCATCCTGCGCGGCATCAACGTCTGGGGCCGCGAGAGCGACCACTGCGAGATCGTCTACGAGGACGTGCGGGTGCCCCTCGACAACGCCCTCGGCGCCCGGGGCACGGGGCACCAGGCCGCGCAGGACCGGCTCGGCGCCGGGCGGGTCTACCACTGCATGAACTCGCTCGGCGCGATGTGGCGGGCGTTCGACCTCATGGTCGAGCGGTCGCTCACCCGGGAGGTCCACGGCGGGACGCTCGAGACCAAGCAGTTCGTCCAGGGCTTCATCGCGGACTCCTACATGGACATCCAGGCCGCCCGGCTGATGACCATCAACTGCGCCGAGAAGATGGCCGCCGGCCAGGACTCCCGCACCGACATCTCCGCCATCAAGGTGTTCGTGCCCGCCGCGTTCCAGCGGGTCGTCGACCGGGCCATCCAGGTGTGGGGCGCGGCCGGCGTCAGCGGCGACCTGCCCCTGGCCGGCATGTACCTGGGGGCCCGGACCCTGCGGATCGCCGACGGCCCCGACGAGGTCCACAAGGTCCTCATCGCCAAGAACGTCCTGAACCGCTACCGCCGCCTGGAGCAGGGCTGGGACTTCGGGAACTGATCGCCGGACGCGGCCAGGGCCGGGGGCCTGGGCCCCCGGCCCTGTGGCCGGATCAGATGGATCGGGTGGTCACACCTTGCGGAACTTGGCCACCGCCAGCGGGGCGAAGACCGCCACCAGCCCGGCTGCCCACAGCAGGGAGACCGTCACGTAGTGGGCGGTCGTGCCGGACAGGCCGGCCATGGCCGGGTCGCCCAGGGCCAGGGACCGCACCGCGTTCACCATGACGGTGATGGGCTGGTTCTCGGCGATCGGCTGCATCCAGCCGGGCATCGAGTCGACCGGCACCATGGCGCTCGACACGAACGACAGCGGGAAGATCAGCAGCGACATGCCCTGCGCCGCCTGGACGTTCCCGGCCACCAGGCCGACGAACACGAACATCCACATGAAGGCGAAGCCGAACACGGGCACCAGGGCGAAGGCGGCGATCGCCTCGACGCCCGTCCCCTGGGGGCGGAAGCCGACCGCGAAGCCGATGGCCAGCGTGGCGGCGAGGCCCAGCGCCAGCAGCGCCGACTCGGCCACGACCCGGCCGGTCAGGACCGCGGTGCGGGACACGGGCAGCGACCGCAGCCGGTCGGTGAACCCCTCCTCCAGGTCCTGCGCCACGCTGGAGGAGGCGTTGGACCCGGTGAACAGGACGCTGGTGACGATGTAGCCCGGCACCATGAAGGTCACGTAGGCGACCGGCCCGGTCTCGATGGCCCCGCCGAAGACGTAGCGGAAGATCAGCAGGAACATCGCCCCGGTGATCGTGCTGATCACCAGGAGCTGCGGGGTGCGGACGAACTTGCGGACGGAACGGGCGGCCACGGTGGTGGCGGCGGTGAAGGCCCCGGCGGGGCGGGCGGCGGGCGTGATGCGCCCGGAGTCGAAGGTGACGACGGTCATCGGTCTCAAGCTCCTCAAGCGGCCTGGGCAGCGAACTGCTCGGCGTCGGACGAATCGGACTGGTCGGTGTCGGCGTCGATGGGCGAGCCGGTCAGGGTCAGGAACACCTCGTCGAGGGTCGGGCGGCGCAGGCCGATGTCGTCGACCTCGACACCCAGGGCGTCGAGCGCCCGGATCGCCTCGGCGATGACGGCCCGGCCGCCGGCCACGGGGATCGTGACCCGGTGGGTGCCGGCGTCGACCCGGGGGGCCTCGACGCCGATCCGGCCGAGCGACCCGGCGACGACGGACAGGTCCTCGGGCCGGTGGACCCGGATCTCGACCACGTCCCGCCCGGCCCGGCTCTTCAGCTCGCCCGGCGTGCCGTCGGCGATGACCCGGCCCTTGTCGACGATGACGACCCGCTGGGCCAGCTGATCGGCCTCGTCCAGGTACTGGGTGGTGAGCAGGACGTCGGTACCGGCCGCCACCATCGAGCGGATGGCGTCCCACAGCTCGTTGCGGCTGCGGGGGTCGAGGCCGGTGGTCGGCTCGTCCAGCAGCAGCAGCTTGGGCGCTCCGACCAGGCTGGCGCCCAGGTCGAGCCGGCGCCGCATGCCGCCCGAGTAGGTGCTGACGGGGCGGTCGGCCGCATCGGTGAGGCCGAGCTGGTCGAGCACGACGGTGGTGTTGGCCTTGGCCTGACGCCGGGTCTGGCCGTAGAGCCGGGCCACCATCGTCACGTTCTCCCGACCGGTCATGGCCGGCTCGACCGCCGCGTACTGGCCGGCCAGGCCGATGACCCGGCGGACCTGCTCGGGCCGGCGGAGGGCGTCGATGCCCGCCACCCGCAGCTCGCCGCCGTCGGGCCGCACCAGCGTGGACACCGAGCGGACGAAGGTGGTCTTGCCGGCGCCGTTCGGCCCCAGCACGGCGACGACCTGGCCGCTCTCGGCGACGAGGTCGAGCCCGGCCAGCGCCTGGACCTTGCCGAAGCTGCGGGTGAGGCCCTTGGCCTCGACGATCGGTGTGCCCATGTCCCCGTCTCCTGTATCTAAGCGGAATGGATTGCTCTGTTCCAGACAGTAACGGAATGGAGCACTCCGTTCAAGCTTTTTCTGGATCGGAGCGTTCCGTTCACGTACAGTGAGGCCATGACAGCGACCAGCCCCCCGCTGAGCGGCCGCAAGGCCCAGGCGGCCCGCAACGACGAGGTGATCCTCACGGCCGCCCGGGAGGTGTTCCTGGCGGACCCCGAAGCGCCCGTGTCCGCCGTCGCCCAGGCCGCCGGCGTGGGCATGAGCGCGCTGTACCGCCGCTATCCCAGCAAGGAGGACCTGGTCCGGCGCCTGTGCACGATCGGGCTCCAGACCTACCTCGACATCGCCGAGGACTGCGTGAACGACGACGGCGACCCGTGGGAGGCGTTCGCCACCTTCATGCGCCGGGCGGTCGACGCCCACACCCACGCCCTGACCCTGCGCCTGGCCGGCACCTTCACGCCCGACCAGAAGCTGTGGGAGATGTCCGAGTACGGCGCCACCCTCAACGCCGCCCTGTTCGAGCGCACCCGGGCCGCCGGGGTGATCCGCCCGGACGTGACCGTGTCGGACCTCGGCCTGATCTTCGAGCAGATCGCCTCCATCGCCTACGGCGCCTCGCCCGAGCGCACCGCCACGCTCCGCCGCCGGAGCCTGGCCCTGGTGCTGGAGGGCCTGCGGGCCGACCCGCCCACCATCGAGCTCCCCGGGCCCACGGTGACCGACGACGAGTTCGCCGCCCGCTGGATCCCCCGTACCTGACGCCCGTGTAGGCGCGAAATCGCGTATCCGGCCGGCCGCGCCGTCGCTCAGGGATCACGGAAGGCAATGTGCGACTGGCGGAGGCGGACAGATGTACAACTACAGCCCGGCTCGGGCACCTGAGCCGGCGAACACGGCGGGCGGCTGGTATGCCGACCCGTCCGGGCAGCACCAGTACCGGTACTGGGACGGGTTCGCGTGGACCTCGGCGGTCTCCGACGACGGAGTCCGCTCCGACGACATGCCGGTCCAGGACCCGCGGCCGGAGCGCAACGGGAAGTCACGCGTCGGCGGCTTCATGACGAGCCTGCCCGGCTTTCTCACGGGCATCGCGGCCCTGATCACCGCAGGCGGGACGATCATCCTCTCGACCAAGGACGATCCTGCACCCAGCGCACCTCTGGTGGCGGCGGCGGAGGACCTCGGCGTCGACATCCAGGACGAGCCCGACTCGGCTCCGGCCTACAGCGACTACATGACCGTGAGCGACGAGACGGGCACGATCGTGGTCGACGTGCCGGTCGAGTGGAGCGACGTCGACGACACGCTCCTGCCCATCGACGACGGCACCTCGATCCCCGACGTCGCGGCGTCCCCCGACCTCGATGCGGCCCAGGGCTACGGGGCCCCGGGTGTCGAGGTCTCGGCCACCGACATCGGCGTCATCGACGTCGCCACCGCGATGGCCTGGCTCGCCCCGACGGACTGCACGAGCGCGGGCACCGAGGACTACGACGACGGGGTGTTCGAGGGTCAGATCGAGTACTTCACCGACTGCGGTGGGACCGACACCCTCTACCTGCTGCTCGCGGCCGAGTACAAGCCTGATCCCGAGCGCATCGCCATCGTGCGGGCCCAGATCCTGAGCGACGCCGATGTCGACGCGGTCGGCCAGGCCCTCGACACGTTCGACTTCGTGTCATGAGCGCGCGCCGAGCCGTCGTGACCGGCCAGTCCCCCACCTTCTGGGTGGTGAGCGGCCTCATCTTCTTCGCCAACGCGCTGTTCACGATCGTGCACGGCTACTGGCTGCTGGGCCTCCTGCAGCTGGTCACGGCGGCCACCGCGGCGCTCGCCGCGGCCGAGAGCCTGGAGGCCCGGCGGCCCCGCTGAAATCGCGTATCCGCCCGGCCCGCGCCTGCTCGGGTCAGGTAGGAGCGGTGGACGAGAGGAGAGGTGGCGGTGGTGGGGGCGGATGTCATCCAGCTACAGGTGGTGCCGACCGGCGACGACGAGGCCGTCGCGGACGCCGCGCTGACGCTCGCCGAGGAGCTCGCGGAGCTCGACGTCGAGGCGGTGCTGCCGGTCACGGCGGGCCCGCCGCCGGCCGGGTCCAAGGGGATCGAGCTGCTGGCGCTGGGCGGGCTCCTGATCAAGCTCGGTCGGTCGACCCAGGCCCTGCGCGAGGTCGTCGATGCGGTCCGCCAGTGGGTCGGGCGGACCGGGGCGAGCGTGCGGGTGGCGATCGACGGGGACGTGCTCGAGATCAAAGGCGCCTCGAGCGCCGACGTGAAGCAGCTGATCGATGTCTGGGTCCAGCGGCACAGCGACGGGTGACCCCGTGGCGGGCACGCGGGCCGCGCTGGTGGTGGCGGCGCACGAGTTCGAGGATGCCCGGTTCCAGCGGCTCCGCTCCCCCGCCCGGGACGTCGACGCACTGGCGGAGGTCCTGGGCGACCCCGAGATCGGCGGGTTCACCGTGCAGTCCGTCGTCAACCAGCCCAACGGGGTGGTGCAGCGCGAGCTCGAGACCTTCTTCTCGACCCGCAAGCCCGACGACCTGCTGCTGGTCTACTTCTCCTGCCACGGCGTGAAGGACTCGACCGGCCGGCTGTACTTCGCCACCACCAACACCGCGTTCGACCTGCTGCGCTCGACCGGCGTCCCGGCGTCGTTCGTGAGCGAGCAGATGGAGCTGACCCGGTCCAAGCGCATCGTCGTGCTGCTGGACTGCTGCTACAGCGGCGCGTTCCTCCAGGGCTTCCGGGCCCGGGGCGACGACTCGGTGTCGGTCAGCCAGCTCGAGGGCCGCGGCCGGGCGGTCATCACGGCCTCGCGGTCCACCGAGTACGCCTTCGAGGCGGACGAGCTCACCTCGGCGAACGCCCAACCCTCGGTCTTCACCGGCGCCGTGGTGGAGGGCCTCGCGACCGGCGCGGCGGATCGCAACGGCGACGGCATCGTCACCGTCGACGAGCTGTACGACTTCGTGTACGACAACGTCCGGGGCAAGGTCGCCGGCCAGACCCCGGGCCGCTGGGTCAACCTGGAGGGCGAGCTGGCGGTGGCCCGCAACCCCCGCCCCCCGGTCCACGCCGCGGCCCTACCCGCGGAGCTGCTCCGCGCGGTCGAGAGCGACGTGGCCCTCCACCGCCTGGGCGCGGTCTACCAGCTGGGCGACTGGCTCGACCGGGGCCGGCCCGGCGAGCAGCTGACCGCCCGCGAGGTCCTCGACCAGCTGAGCCGCGACTACGACCAGCGCGTCCGCACGGCAGCGACCGCCGTGCTCTCCGCCACGCAGCCCCCCGGCCCGATCATGGTCACCACACCCACCCCCGCCCCAACGGTCGCCCCGCCGACTCCCGACCCGACAGTCGTCCCGCCCGCACCGATCGCCGCGCACGAGCCTGCGCCGATCGCGGCGCCCGAAGCGGCGCCGGACCCTGAGCCTGCGGTGGCGGCGATCGCAGCGCCGGAGGCGACGCCGGACCCTGAGCCTGCGGTGGCGGCGATCGCAGCGGTGGGGCCGACGCCGGACCCTGAGCCTGCGGTGGCGGGGATTGGCGCGGGTGCATCGCCGGGCGACCGGCGGTTGCGGCGGATCGGGTGGTTGGCGGTCGCGGCGGTGGCCTTGTCGGTCCTCGCGGCGTTCGTCCCGTTCGCCGGCAAGGGCGGGGGCACCAGCGTGCGGTTGATCGAGGCGGGCTGGTACCAGGTCTGGGTGCTCGGCGTCGGTGGGCTCGCGGTCTGCGCCGCGTTCAGCCTCCTCGGGCAGGGCCTGTCCCGGGGGCCGGGCGTCGCCCTGGTCCTCGGGATCGTGCCCGCCGCGGTCGCGTCCGGGTTCGGGCTCTCGGCCCAGCTTGCCAACCTCTACAAGTACTACGACGGGGTCGTCGGCCCTGGGTACGTCCTCGCCCTGGCGGGCCGGATCGCGCTCGTGGTCGCCGCGGTGCTGGCGGTGACCCGTGCCCGGGAGCACCTCCCGCTCGCCCCGGCACCCGACCGGCGGGGCGCAACCGTCACGGCCGCCGCGGCTGTCATCGGGGTGGCCGCGGCTCTCGGGCTGGGCCAGCTGGCGGTGACCGACTACCCGCAGGGCGACAACCTCGACCTCTCCGTGAGCCTGCTGTGGAAGTTCGCGCTCTGGCCGCTCCTGTTCACGACGGTCGGGTGCGTCCTGTCGCGCTGGCTCGGTGCCCACGGGGTCCGGGGACGGCGCCGGGTCGTAGGGACGGTCGTGCTCTACGGCCTCGTGGTGTGGCTCTTCCTGGCGGCCGCCGATCCCGTCTCGGGCCTCGACGCCCTGATCCTGGCCTGGTACGCCGCGCTCGTGATCGGGGCGGCGGTCATCCCGGTCGTCGCCACGCTGGTCCTCCCCCGCCGCCCGGGAGCGCTCCTGCTCGTGGCCTGGGCCGTGGGCATGTTCGCCGAGGGCGGCCCGGGCATCTGGGACGGGGACGACACCGCGGCGCGGGTCGTCCTCGCCCTGTCGCTCGCCGGGGCGGTCGCCCTGGCCGGGCGGCTCTGGTTCTCACTCGCTGGCGATGGCGCGCAGCACGTCGAGGCGGGCGGCCCGGCGGGCCGGTAGGACCGCGGCCAGGACACCGGCCAGGGCGGCCAGCAGGACCACGACGGCCAGGCCGGCCACCGGCACGCTGAAGGTGGTGAGCCCCTCGCTCGCCAGGGCGGTGACGAGCGCCCACCCGAAGAACACGCCGATGACCAGCCCGAGCAGCGTGCCCTGGACGGCGATGATGACCGACTTCCAGCGGATCGCGGAGCGCAGCTGGGACCGGGTCATGCCCACCGCCCGCAGGACGCCGAGCTCGCGGGTCCGCTCCACGATCGACAGGGCCAGCGTGTTGCCGATGCCGAGCAGGGCGATGAGGATCGCCAGGGCCAGCAGGGCGTACACCAGGCCCAGCATCTGGTCGACGAAGCCCATCTGCTCGGCCTTGTAGCCGGTCTGGTCGAGCACGTCCACGCCCGGGTAGTCCTCCGCCACGCCCTCGACCGCCGCCAGCGCCTCGTCCGCGCCGACCCCGTCCGCCTTGCGGATGAAGACCTGGACGTCCTTCTGGTCCGGGAAGTTCGCCTCGAAGGCGGGCGTGCCCAGCATCCAGTCGCCCGCGGCGGCGTTGTCCCCGTAGATCAGCGCCACGGTCAGCTCCTGGGCCCCCGTCTCGGTGAAGACCACGGGCACCCGGTCGCCGACGCTCAGGCCCTTGTCCTCGGCCACCTGGTCGTACACCGCGATGGCGCTGGCATCGAGGTCGTCGGGCGAGCCCGCCACCGGCTGGACGTCGAACAGGTCGAAGACCTCCCGGCCCGGGGCGAGCACGCTCTGGGGCGATCCGTCGATCTCGGCCACGCCGGCCCGCAGGCCGCCCGCCACCGCGACCTCGGGCAGCTCACCGACCCGGGTGGTGAACTCGGGGGACACGCCGCCCATCCCGTTCTGGCCCGACGTCGCCACGAAGTCGCCGGTGAACGCCTGGTCGACGGTGTGGCTGAACGACGCCTTGGTCGACGCCGCGAAGATCGTGATGAAGGTGACGAGGCCGACGCCGATCATCAGGGCCGAGGCGGTGGCCGCCGTGCGCTTGGGGTTGCGCATGGCGTTCTCCCTCGCCATGTTGCCCGCGATCCCCCGCAGGCGCGGCAGGGCCAGGCCGATGACCCGGCTGAGCGGCAGCGCCACCGTGCGGCCGAGCACCGAGACGCCGAAGAACACGGCCAGCACGCCGAG
>DATBGF010000430.1:0-1936 GCA_036558145.1 Acidimicrobiales bacterium | reverse complement strand
TCCAGGACAGGGCCTCGTCGGGCATCGGCATCAGCCGGACTCCGGGCGGCACACGTTGCGCTGCTCGCCCAGCCCGGCGATGCGGGTGACGACCACGTTGCCGTCGCCCAGGAAGCGCCCCCGACCGGCGCCGACCCCGCTGGGCGTGCCGGTGGCGATGACGTCGCCCGGTTCCAGGGTCACGATGGTGGAGATGTACGACACCAGCGTGGGCGGGTCGAACAGCAGGTCGGACGTGTCGGCCTTCTGCATCTGCTCGCCGTCCACCTCGCAGGAGATCTCCCGGCTGGGCCCGGGCGACTCGTCCGCGGTGACCAGCCATGGTCCGAGCGGAGTGGCGTGCTCCCAGGTCTTGCCCTGGAGCCACTGGAGCGTGCGGTTCTGCCAGTCCCGCATCGACACGTCGTTGAGGATGGCGTAGCCCGCGATGGCACCGGGCGCGTCGTCCAGCGACACGTGGCGGACGCGGCTGCCCACGATCACGGCCAGCTCGGCCTCCCAGTCGACCTTGCTCGACCCGGCAGGCAGGGCGATGTCGTCGTTGGCGCCGATGAGGGCGGAGCGGAACTTGGCGAACAGCGTGGGGTGGGTGGGCACGTCCCGGCCCGTCTCCTGGATGTGGGAGCGGTAGTTCAGCCCCACGCAGACGATCTTGTCGGGCGAGGGGATCAGCGGGGCGAAGTCGAGGCCGGCGACCGGGCGCCGGGGACCGTCCGCGGCGGCGGCCCAGTCCTGCCAGCCGTCACGGTCGAGCACCTCGCGCACGTCGGCGGCGGGCAGCTCGACCACCTCGTCGCCGTCGGCCCGCACGGCGAGCGTGCGCCCGCCGTCCCTGATCGTGGCCAATCTCATCCGCTGTCTCCTTCGCTGCTGGTGCGGGCCAGGCCGAGCGCCTCCACCACGGGGGCGTCGCTGAACGTGAACAGGTCGAGCGCCGTGGCCGCCCGGATGCGGACCGGGCACCACGACGGTACGGCCACCACGTCGCCCCGGCGGACCTCGACGGTGCGCCCGTCGAGCTCGAAGGAGCCATCGCCCTCGAACACCTGCCACACCGACGAGCCCACGGTGCGGCTCCGGGCGGTGGCCGCACCCGGCCGCAGGCGGTGCAGCTCCATGCGCATGGTCGTGAGCGCGTCGGCCCCGGTGGCGGGGTTGACGTAGCGCACCGCGGCGTGGCCCGGTCCGGCGACGCCCGGCTGGCCCTCGTCCTCCAGGTCCAGCTGGGCGGCCAGGGCGGCGTCGGTGTCGGCCCAGCGGTAGGCGCCGAGCGGGCTGGTGGCCGGCACCTCGGCACCGAGGGGCCGCAGGCCCGGGTGGCCCCACAGCCGCTCGGAGCGGGACCGGTGCGGCGTCGACCGGTCGGTGATCTCGTCGGGGCCGAACTCGAAGAAGCCGGCGTCGAGCCCCCGCACGAGCGGGATGTCGAGGCCGTCCAGCCAGGCCATGGGGGCGTCGCCGGTGTTGTGGTGCTCGTGCCAGCGCCAGGCCGCGGTGAGGAGCAGGTCGCCGCGCCGCATGGCGACGGGATCGCCGTCGACCACGGTCCAGACCCCCTCGCCCTCCAGCACGAAGCGGAACGCGCCCTGGGTGTGCCGGTGGGCGGGCGCCACCTCCTGGGGCCCGAGGTACTGCACCGCGGCCCACAGCGTCGGGGTGGCGTAGGGCTCACCGCCGAGGCCGGGGTTGGCGTAGGCGATGGCCCGCCGCTCACCGCCCCGCCCCACGGGGACCAGGTCGCCGGCCCGGGCGGCCAGCGGGTACACGCCGGCCCAGGGCCAGTGGTGCGGCACGGCCGCGGGCTCGGGGGACATCGGCATGAGCCCGGCGCGCTGGGTCCACAGGGGCATCAGGCCCTGGGCTGCGAAGTCGCTGTACAGCTGCTTGAGCGCCACCTCGTCGGGAGCGCCGGACGGGGTCTCCTGCGGCATGGCCG
>DATBGF010000429.1:0-7693 GCA_036558145.1 Acidimicrobiales bacterium | reverse complement strand
CGCTCGTCGTGACCGTGCCGGGCGGTCCCATGTCCGCCTTCGACCACCACATCGGCCACCGCCGCCACTACGACATCCCCGACCTGACCGCCCTGCTGGAGGGCGCCGGGTTCACGGTGACCCAGTGTGGTGGGGCCGGGTTCCCGCTGTTCAACCTCTACCGCCGGGTCGTGATCGCCCGGGGCGAGCGCCTGGTCAGCGAGGTCGAGCCCGACGGCAGCACCTCGCTGCCCGTGCGGGCGGGCCTGGCGGTGTTCAGCGGCCTCCTGGCCGTCAGCCCGACCGGGGGCCGGCGGGGCTGGCAGCTCTACGCCACGGCCACCGCGCCTTTGGCGTCGGAGCCCCCGTCCGAGCAAGGCTGATCTCCCCCAGATGAACGCGATCTCCCGCTGCGTCACGCCGGCTCCGGTGTCCGAGGAAGGCTGAACCCCCCGAGATGCGCACCGTCCCCGAGCGTGCAGTCGAGCCGGTCTCCGAGGAGGCCGAACCTCGTCCCGCGCCCGCTCCGACCCGGCGCCGCCGCTGGACCGCGAGCTGGAGTGGTGGGCCCCGAGGGGGCGGTGGCCTGGCGCTGGCCTCGCGGGTGCTGGGCTCGGCCGCCATCGCGCTCGGGCTCAGCGATGCCCTCAACCGCTGGTTCCTGACCGGCAAGCCGCTGGACGAGAACACCGACGTCATCGGCTATCCGACCTTCGCCAACTTCAACATCAACCACTACATGCAGATGTTCGTGGTGGCGGTGGTGGTGTTCCCGGTCGTGATGGTGGCGTCCTACGTGGTGTTCGACCGGATCGTCCCCCGGGTGCTCGCCCGCTACGGCTCGGCCGCGGTGGTGGCCGGTGTGGGCGTCGCCGGGCGCATCGCGGCCCCGGGCGTGGCGGTCGGCCTGATCGTGGCCATCGCGTTCCAGACCTCGGGCCGGGCGATCTGGCCGGTGCTGGCCCTGGGGATCGCGGGCTACGCCGTCGCGGTCGTGCTGGCCGCGGTGGCGCTGGGGGCGCGGCGGCCGTCGCGGTCCTACGCCCGGCGCCTGGCACTGGCCAACATGGCGCTGGTCCCCGTCACCGTGCTGGGCATGGGCGTGGTGTCGGTGGCCACGTCCATGACCGTGGTCGACACCGACCGGGTCGTGTCGTACTCGTTCCTGCCCTGGCCGCTGGTGGTCGTGGCCACGCTGGTGGTGGGGGCGCTCATCTTCCGGGTCGCCCGCCGGGCGGCGCGGGGCCCGCTGGAGGACCTGCGCGCCGCGGAGTTCAACACCGTCGCGCTGGTGGCCGGCTCTGTCATCGTCTTCCTGGTCACGGCGGTCCTGCCCGCCGCTCTGGGCCAGATGGACGCCTTCCACGAGGGCGAGGGCCTCGGCACCGCCACCCTGCTGCGCCACGGTCAGTTCCCGTGGCGCGACGTGCTGTTCATCCACGGCCCGCTGCTGGACGGGCTGTGGCCCTGGCTCGGCCTGGACGTGTTCGGCGACTCCCGCTGGGCCATGGACGCCGGCTGGCACTTCCTGATCGAGCCGCTGTGCTACGTGCTGCTGTTCGTGCTGCTCGTGCGGGTGACGCGGCGCAACTGGGTGATCCTGGCCGCCTTCCCCGTGCTGCTGCTGGCCGGCAACAAGTTCTTCGGCGGCACCCTGCTGATCGGCTCGCAGGCGCCCCGCCTGGCCTTCCTGCCGCTGCTGATCCTGTTGCTCGTGCGCACGCTCAGCGTGGACGACTGGCGCTGGTCGCTGGCGATGGGGTTCGCGGCGTTCAGCGCCATGATCCTCACCCCCGAGCTGTCGTTCTTCGTGATCGCGCTGGCGATGGTGGTCATCGGCTTCGACCTGGTCACAGGGCGGGGCGTGCCGCTCGTCCGGCGCTTCGGGCGCACGCTCTGGGTCGGCGCCGGCGGGCTGGCCGCCGCGCTGATCTTCGTGGCCTGGCTGGCCGTCAACGGGGCCGTCGACGACTTCGTCTTCTACTTCAGCACCTTCGCCGTGGACCACGTGCTGAAGGGCGCCTTCCCGGTCGACTTCGCGGCCAACGGGACCAACTTCATCTTCGCCGCCGCCCTGCCGTTCGCGCTGGCTGCGCTCGTCGGGGGGTTCTTCGCCTGGCGGCTGGCCACCCGCCGGTCGATCCGCCCGGCCGACTGGGCCATGGCCACCCTGGCCCTGCTGGGCCTGTTCATCTACCCGAAGTTCCTGGCCCGGGCCGACAACCACGTGCTGCTGGGCGTGGTGGTCGGGTTCCCGCTGATGGTCTACATCCTGGCCCGGGTCCTGGAGCCGGGCGACGTGGACGTCGAGCGGGCCAACCCCGGGCGGTCGCCCCGGCATCTCTTCAGCGCGGCGGTCGTCGGCGCCCTGCTGATCACCGCGGTGCCCTCCGCGCTGCGCCAGATGGAGAAGCTGCCCGACAACTTCACCCCGGTGTCCCAGACCGAGGCCCAGGGCCGGCTCGGCTACGCCACCGACGGCGCCGTGCCCGCCGGCCTGCTCGACGACCTGCAGGTGGCCCTGGATGCTGTCGGCCCGAACGCCACCCTGTTCGACTTCACCAACCAGCCCGCGATCGTCTACTACCTGCTCGGCCTGGAGCCGACGACCCGCTACTTCCACGTCAGCATGGCCATCCGCGAGGTGAGCCAGGACGACGTGATCGACGAGCTGGAGGCCAACCCGCCCGAGCTGGTCATGTACTGGAGCTCGCTGGGCCTGCCCCAGTGGGACGGCATCATCAACCCGGTCCGTCACTACGACATCAGCCAGTGGATCCTCGAGCGCTACCGGCCCTGGCTGTCGACGCACGGCGAGCTGCTCTACATCCGCAACGACGTGGACGCCCCCGACGCCGCCTCGCTGGCGCCGGACATGCAGGCCGACCCCGTTGGCGACGACCTCACGTCGCTCCTGCCCACCTGCAACTGGGGCTCGTCGCCCGCGTTCCTCGACGCCGAGAACCACGTGGGAACCGACGGGCCGGTCATCCCGACGACCCCGGCGGTCGACCAGGTGCAGTACGCGGGCTGGGCCGGACCCATCGACGGCGAGCGCCCGACCCGGGTGCTGGCGGTCAAGGCCGACGGCCGGGTGATCGGCGAGGGCGTGGCCGACCTGCCCCGCGCCGACCTGCAGGCGACGGCGCCCGAGGCCACTTTGTCCGGCTTCGCCATGAGCGTGCCCCTGGTGGCGGGCGAGACGCCCGCCGACGTCCGGCTCGTGGCCGTGACCGCGAGCGGCAAGGCCGCGATGCTCGGCGACACGGCGCCGCTGCCGGCCGGCACCCGGCTGAGCTACTCCGAGGGCCGCACCGCGGTGCTGCAGCCGGGCCCGGGCGTGGGCGGCCTCGACGGCCAGATCCTGACCGGCATCCCCGAGGGCAGCCAGGTGCTGCGCCTGGACATCCCCGCCGGCGCCATCCAGGACAACGACTGGCTGGAGATGTCCGTGGCCGGCCAGCCGGTGGCCGCGAACTTCCTTCTCACCGACACCTTCGGCCGCCCGGCCACCGGCGCCAACGGCGGCACGCTCGGCCAGGGCATCAGCTTCGCCACCACCGACCAGCCCGGCGACCGCTACCTGGTGCAGGGCGCGGCCTGCGGCCAGTGGCGGGGGCTCGACGGCGGGACCGCCTACCTGCAGGCCGGCGTGTCCACCGACGTCACGCTGCAGCTGCAGAAGTCGCTCAACCCGCCGGGCTCGGGCTGATCCGGCGGGTGCCGGGCCTACGGCTTGGGCCTACGCCTCCAGCCGGTCCGGCAGGCCGAAGGCGGTGAAGAGCTCGCGGTAGATGAAGTTGTGGTGGCCGACGATCTTGCCGTCCGCCACCTCGATGATCTGGATGGCCCACGGCTCCCACACGCCTTCGGCCACCTTGTGGTAGTTCCCGAACCCGCCGGTGCCGTTGACCTCGATCGGGAGGAGGCGGCCGCCTTCGCAGACCTTGCCCGGGCCCAGAAACCAGCCCGCCAGCTCCTCGGGGCCCTCCAGCCAGCAGTCCCACGGGGGCATGGACAGGATGACGTCCTCGCGCACCAGTCCCACCAGGTCGCCGATGTCGTAGCGCTCGAAGGCGTCCACGTAGCGGGCCAGCAGCGCCTGGTGCTCGGGGTCGTCCACGGGATCGAGCGGCTCGCCGCGGGTCTCGGCCAGGGTGGCCCGGGCCCGCTGCAGGGCGCTGTTGATCGAGGCGACGCTGGTGTCGAGCAGCTCGGCCGCCTCGGTCGCCTGCCAGCGCAGCACCTCGCACAGGATCAGGGCGGAGCGCTGCTTCGGGGGCAGGTGCTGCAGGGCGGCCACGAAGGCCAGGCGGATCGACTCGCGGGCCGCCGCCACCTCGGCCGGGTCGGCGTCGAGGCGGATGACCCGCTCGTCGGCGATCGGCTGGACGAAGGCGTGCTCGGGCTGGTGGCGCTCGCTGAGCACGATCTCGGACGTGACGTTGGACGGGCCCATCTCCATCGGCCGGGCGCGGCGCTGCGGGCTGCGCACCATGTCGATGCACACGTTGTTGGCGATGCGGTAGAGCCAGGACCGCAGCGAGGAGCGGCCCTCGAAGCTGTCGATGGAGCGCCAGGCCCGCACCATCGTCTCCTGCACCGCGTCCTCGGCCTCGGAGCCCGAGCCCAGCATGCGGTAGCAGAAGCCGGTCAGCTCGGTGCGGTGGGACTCCAGCGCCTCGTCGAGCCGCCCCTCGGCGAGCGCAGACGCGTCATCGATGGCTGCGTGGCGTGACCCCATAGGGGGTCGAGCGTACGTGCTGTGGGGCGGGCTTCCGTCCAACGTTTGCATCGGCAAGGACCTCCTCGGGGTCAGGGCAGGACGTCGTCCAGGCCGCACAGCTCCAGCAGGCGGCGCAGGTCCGGGGGCGGATCGCGGAGGCGCACGGCCTCCCCGCGGCGGCGGGCGGCCAGGGTGAGGCGGGCCAGGCGATCGACGAGCTCCAGGTCGACGCGGCCGTCGAGGCGCGCCACGACCACCTCGTCGCCGTTGATGACGACCACGGTCGTGGTCGCCTGGAATCCGTGGGCCACCCGGCCTCCTCGCTCTGGTCGTCCCCCTAGGACGGCGTACGGGCGTGGAACTCATCGGCGGCCCGCTCGGCCGCCTCGACCGGTCCTGCGGACGGCGGGCGGCGCCGTTCCTCGCCGATGCGGGTGAGGCTGAGCAGGAACGACACCAGGATCAGCTGGGCTCCCGCCACCACCAGCAGCATCCCGAGCAGGGGCAGGCGCATGTCGTCGGTGGCGAGCTCGCCGAACCCGCGTCCCGACCAGTGGACGACCGCGGCGACGTAGCTGACCCCACCACCGAGGATCATCACCACGCCCGCCAGCAGGCCCCACTCCAGCGTGATGCGGTCGAGGGCCCGTTCGAGGCCGGGGCTGCGGGGCAGCAGGCCCAGCTCTGCCCCGTAGGCGCGCGACACCAGCGCCATGCCGCCGGCCTGGAGCCCGACCACGATCGCGGTGGCGGCCAGCGTCATGGTCTGCACGTCGAAGGCGACGTCGCCCACCCGCACGGGTCCGTCCCACAGGGCGACGAAGACGGTGGTGCCCCCCACGACCAGGAGCAGCGCCGGGTAGAGGAACAGCCAGCGCGGGCAGAAGGCGAGCAGGAAGCGCAGGTGGCGCCAGCCGTCCCGCCAGGTGCGCAGGTGAGGGGATCGGCTGCGGCCATCGGGGCTCAGGGTGGTGGGCACCTCGCGGACGTCGAGGTCCGCCAGCGCGGCCCGCACGACCATCTCGCTGGCGAACTCCATGCCGCTGGTGCGCAGGCCGAGGCGGAGGATCGGCTCGCGGCGGAAGCCCCGCATGCCGCAGTGGAAGTCGTGGACCGGGATCCGGAAGAACCGGCGGCCGACGAACGACAGCACCGGATTGCCGACGTAGCGGTGCAGCCAGGGCATGGCGCCGGGGGCGATGCCGCCCGCGAACCGGTTGCCGATCACCAGGTCGGCGCCCTCGCGGAGCTCGGAGAGGAAGGGCTCGAGGTCGTCGAGGGCGTAGCTGTCGTCTGCGTCGGCCATGATCACGTAGGTGCCGCGGGCGGCCGTGAAACCGGCGCGCAGGGCGGCCCCGTAGCCCCGGTCGGCGACATGGACCACCCGGGCGCCGTGGGCGGCCGCGATGTCCTGGGACCCGTCCGTGCTGCCGTTGTCCGCCACGACGACCTCGCCGTCGACGCCGAGGCGCGCCATTGAGCCCTGGGCCTTGCGGATGCAGATGGCCAGCGTCTCTGCCTCGTCGAGGCAAGGGACGACGACAGAGAGCTCGCAGCGGGGAGCCTGCGTCGTGTTCACGGTCTCGTTATCGATCGGCGGTCGTCGGGGGGTGTGGTGACATTACTGCCCCGCTGGCGCAGGCGCTCAACCTATGCAAACATATGTTCGTGAGCGGGGAGGCCACGATCCTGCACGCCGATCTCGATGCGTTCTACGCGTCGGTCGAGCAGCGTGACCAGCCCCGCCTGCGCGGCCGCCCGGTGATCGTCGGGGGCGGCGTGGTGCTGGCGGCCAGCTACGAGGCCAAGGCGTGCGGGGTGCGCACGGCCATGGGCGGGGGACAGGCCCGGCGGCTCTGCCCCCACGCCGTGGTCGTCCCGCCGCGCATGTCCGCCTACGTGGAGGCCAGCAAGGCGGTGTTCGAGGTCTTCCACGACACGACGCCCCTGGTCGAGGGCCTGTCCATCGACGAGGCGTTCCTCGACGTGGGGGGCCTGCGGCGGGTGTCGGGCCCGCCCGCGCGCATCGCGGCCCGGCTGCGGCGGCTGGTGGCCTCGCGCGTGGGCCTGCCCATCACCGTCGGGGTGGCCCGCACCAAGTTCCTGGCCAAGGTGGCCAGCGGGGTGGCCAAGCCGGACGGCCTGCTGGTGGTCCCGCCCGCGGGCGAGCTGGACTTCCTCCACCCCCTGCCGGTCGAGCGGCTGTGGGGCGTGGGCCGGGTGACCGCCGCCAAGCTGCACGACCGCGGCATCGCGACGGTGGGCGACGTCGCGGCCCTGCCCGAGGGGGCGCTGGTGGCCATGCTCGGACCGGGCGCGGGGAGGCACCTGCACGCGCTGGCGCACAACCGCGACCCCCGGGTCGTGGAGGTGGGGCGCCGCCGCCGCTCGATCGGGTCGCAGCAGGCGCTGGGGCGGTCCCGCCCCACGCTTGCCGCCATCGACACCGTGGTCGTGGGCCTGGTCGACCGGGTCACGCGGCGCATGCGGTCGGCCCACCGGGTCGGGCGCACGGTCATGCTCCGCCTGCGCTTCGACGACTTCGCCCGGGCCACCCGGTCCCACACGCTGCCGGGGGCGACCGCCCACACGCCCACGATCCTGGCCGCGGTGCGCGAGCTGGTGGGCTCGGTGACCCCGCTCATCGAGGCTCGCGGGCTCACGCTCGTGGGCATCTCGGTCGGCAACCTCGGCGACGACCGGGCGGTGCAGCTCACCCTGCCGTTCGACCGCCGGGCGGGACCGGCCCTCGATGCCGCGCTCGACGCCGTGCGCGAGCGGTTCGGCTCTGCGGCCGTGACCCGGGCGGTGCTGCTGGGCAGCGACCCCGGGATCACGGTGCCGCTGTTGCCGGACTGAGGTCGTCCGCCTCCGTGGCGGTCTCCTCCTGTTGGTCGGCGGCGGTCCCGGTCCGGGCGCGCCGGGCGAGGATCACCCGGGCCAGCGTCCAGCCGCCGAGCAACACGAAGAGCACCATGAAGTCGGTGA
>DATBGF010000428.1:0-2527 GCA_036558145.1 Acidimicrobiales bacterium | reverse complement strand
GGAGCCGACCTGCCGCCGCTGCTGCTCGACGACGACGAGGCTGTGGCCGTCGCCGTGGGGCTGCGCACCGCGGCGGGCGGCACGGTCGAGGGGATGGAGGAGGCCTCGCTGCGGGCCCTGGCCAAGCTGGAGCAGGTGCTGCCGGCCCGGCTGCGCCACCGGCTGCAGACACTGGGGGCCGCCACGGTGCCGCTGCCCGGGCCGCGTCCCACCATCGACGCCGACCTGCTCATGGTGGTGGCCGCCGCCTGCCGGGCGTGCGAGCAGCTCCGCTTCGACTACCGCGACCACGGCGGCGCCACGAGCCGGCGCAGGGTCGAGCCCTACCACCTGGCCCACACCGGCCGGCTCTGGTACCTGGTGGCGTGGGACGTGGACCGCCGGGACTGGCGCACCTTCCGCGCCGACCGCATCGAGCCGACGCCGGTCCCCGGGGACCGGTTCCGCCCGCGGCCGCCGCCCGACGGCGACATGGCCGCCTACGTCCAGCGCTCGCTGGCCATCGCGCCGTACCAGTACGTGGGGCGGGTCAGGTTCCACGCCTCCGCGGCGGTGGTGTCCGAGCGGGTCTCGCCGGCCGCCGGGATCGTCGAGCCGGTCGACGACGACACCTGCGTCGTCACCTACGGCGGCGAGTCGCTGCGCACCCTCGGCGTGTTCGTGGGCATGGTCGGCGTCGACTTCACCATCGAGGACCCACCCGAGCTGGTGGACCACATGGCCCGCATGGGCGAGCGCTTCCTGCGGGCCGCCGGGCGCGCCCGGTGATGTACGGGGAACCGGACCCCGTCCACTAGCCTGAGGTCGCTGACGACCTCCGTGGGAGAGTCCCGCTGCCGCACGGCACGGGCGCCGAAGGGGCAACCACCCCGGAACCTCTCAGGCACCAAGGACCACTGGGGCGAGGCAGCTCTGGAGTCGCCGTGGGCGGCGACAGAGGGGGTACGCACGAGCGACCATCCCCGACTCCGGAGCAGGACGTGAGCAGCAGCGCCGCCGACACCTTCGCCGACCGCCACATCGGGCCGACCGCCGCCGACGTCGAGCGGATGCTCGCCGCGGTGGGCGTCGGCTCGCTGGACGAGCTGCTGGACCAGGCCGTGCCCGCGTCCATCCGCGACGACAAGCCGCTGGAGCTCGAGGACGCCGTCAGCGAGCCCGAGGCGCTGGCCCGGCTGCGGGCCCTGGCCGAGCGCAACGAGGTCGTCACCTCGCTCATCGGCGCCGGCTACTACGGCACCCACACGCCGGGCGTGATCCTGCGCAACGTGATGGAGAGCCCGGCCTGGTACACGGCCTACACGCCCTACCAGCCCGAGATCAGCCAGGGCCGGCTGGAGGCGCTGCTCAACTTCCAGACCATGGTGTGCGACCTCACCGGCATGGAGATCACCAACGCCTCCATGCTCGACGAGGGCAGCGCCGCCGCCGAGGCGATGACGCTGGCCCGGCGGTCCACCAAGCACGAGGGCAACGCCTTCTTCGTGGACGCCGAGTGCCACCCGCAGACCATCGCGGTCGTGGCCACCCGGGCCGAGCCGCTCGGCATCGAGATCGTCGTGGGCGATCCCGCCACCGACCTGGACCCGGCCGCCGCGTTCGGCGTGCTCGTCCAGCACCCGGGATCGACCGGCCTGGTGCGGGACCTGCGCCCGCTGATCGACTCGGTGCACGAAGCGGGCGGGCTGGCCGTGGTGGCCACCGACCTGCTGGCGTGCACGCTGCTGGTCCCGCCGGGCGAGCTGGGGGCGGACGCGGCCGTCGGATCGTCCCAGCGCTTCGGCGTGCCCATGGGCTTCGGCGGTCCCCATGCCGGCTTCCTCGCCACCCGGGACCGGTTCAAGCGCTCGCTGCCCGGGCGCCTGGTCGGCGTGTCGGTGGATGCCGCCGGCCGCCCGGCCCACCGCCTGGCGCTCCAGACCCGCGAGCAGCACATCCGCCGGGAGAAGGCCACCTCCAACATCTGCACCGCCCAGGTGCTGCTGGCCGTCATGGCCTCGATGTACGCCGTCTACCACGGTCCCGAGGGCCTCACCCTCATCGCCGAGCGGGTGCACGAGCAGGCCGGCCTGGTGGCCCGCCTGCTGCGCGACGCCGGCTACGAGCTGGTCCACGACAGCTGGTTCGACACGCTCACCGTCCACACGCCGGGCCAGGCCGCCGAGATCACCGAGCGGGCCCGCCAGGCCGGGCTCAACCTGCGGCGCCTCGACGGCGACCGGCTCGGGCTCTCCTTCGACGAGACCACCGCCCCGGTGCTCAGCCGGCTGCTGGCCGCCTTCGGCATCGACACCGACCCCGCCGACCTGGCCGACCCCATCGGCGGCGGCGGCATCCCGGAGGCCGAGCGGCGCACCAGCGAGTTCCTCACCCACCCGGTCTTCCACGAGCACCGCTCCGAGACCGAGATGCTGCGCTACCTGCGGCGCCTGGCGGACAAGGACGTGGCGCTGGACCGGGCCATGATCCCACTGGGCTCGTGCACCATGAAGCTCAACGCCACGACCGAGATGGAGCCGGTGACGTG
>DATBGF010000427.1:0-4792 GCA_036558145.1 Acidimicrobiales bacterium | reverse complement strand
GGGCCCGAGCCGGGCGGGCCTGCGGCCGCGGCCGACGGCCTGGCCCGGCTGGTCGAGCACAGCCTGCTGGTGGCGGCCCCGGGGGCGGAGACCCGCTATCGCATGCTGGAGACGATCCGGCAGTACGGGGCGGACGAGAAGGCGAGCCACGGCGAGGTCGACGACGTCCGCCGGCGCCACCTGGCCTGGAGCTTGGCCACCCTGCGCGAGCTGGATGCCCGCACCGACCTGCCGCTGGCCGAGGGCCTGGCCCGCGCCGACCTCTACCCGGCGTGGCAGGACGAGGTCGACCTGGTGATCGACGACGGCCGCTCGGCCGTCCGCTGGGCCGCCGCCCGCCCCGAGGAGCAGTCCGCTGCCGGCGATGGCGCCTCGCTCCTGGCGTCGCTGTGCTTCACCCGCGGGCTGCTGGCCGAGTGCCAGCGCCGCTACGAGCAGGTCGCCGAGCTGGCCGGACCCGGGACGGAGCAGATCGACGCCCTCATGGACGCGTTCGGCGCCGCGGTGAGCCGCCACTTCGGCAATGAGGCGCTGCGGCTGCTGGCCGAGGTGCGCGACGCCGCGCTGGCCATCGGCGCCCGCGACCGGGCGGCGTTCGCGCTGGCCCGCTCCGCGGAGCTGATCAACCGGGGCCCGGGCCTGATGTACGAGGTGCCGCCGCCGGAAGCCGTCACCGCCCTCATCGCCGAGGCCGAGCCGCTCGCCGAGGGCTCCCCCTCGGCCGAGGCCGCGGTCCTGGCGGCCCGGGCGTTCGCCGGCTCGGAGGCCGACCCGGACACGGTCGCGTTGACGGTCCAGGCCGTCGCCTCGGCCCGCGAGGTGGGGGACCCGGTGCTCATCAGCCTGGCTCTCGACGCCCTCACCGCCTCCCACCTGGCGCTGGGCGACATCCCCGCGGCACTGGCCGATGTGGACGAGCGCCTCGCCGTGCTGTCCCGCGTGCGCCCGACCGCCGGCGTCGGGCTGGAGATCTCCGACGCGTACTCCATGAGCTGCGAGGTGCTGCTGGCGGCGGGTGACTTCGCCGGTGCCCGGGAGCGGGCCGACACGAACGCCCGCATGCCGTTCCACGTCGAGGGCGGCCACCTGGCCATCTCCCGGCGGCTCAAGGTCGATGCGCTGGCCGGCGAGATCGAGCGGGTCCTGGCCGACGCCGAGGAGTTCCGGCGGGGCTGGACGCGCGCCGGTCGCCCGGTCACCCCCAACCTGTCGGGCGGCGCCTACGCCGTCGCCATGGTCCATGGCCTGCGGGGCGACGCCGAGGCCCGCGCCGAGTGGCTGGCGATCACCGTCGACCTGGGTGCCGACAAGGTCAGGATGGAGCGCTGCTACGCGGCCTGGGCCCCCAGCTTCGACGCCATCCTCGCCATGCACGAGGGCGACGCCGCCACGGCGGCGGCCGCCATGACGCTGCACCCGTCCGAGCTCACCAGCTGGGACGGCGGCGAGTGGCGCACGTGGTACGCGGCCGTGTGGGCCGAGGCCGCGGTGATGGCCGGACATCCCGACGCCGCAGAGCGGCTGGCCGTGGCCCGCACCATCGCCGCTCCCAACCCGACGGCGTCCGCCATGGTCGAGCGTGCGGCCGCGCTGGCCGCGGGCGAGCGCGACCGCCTGGCCGGCCTGGCCGCGACGCTGGCGGGCGAGGGTTGCCGCTACCAGGCCGCCCGCACGCTGATCCTGGCCGGTGGGGCGCACGCGGCCGACGGCCGGGAGGCCATGGCCGCGCTGGGCGCGGCACCCATGGCCGAGCCGTCCGGCTGACGGGCGGGCGTCAGGCGCCGCCGGCGTCCAGCCACCAGCGCAGGCCCGCGTCCGACACCGGGGGCGGCACGGTGTGGCCCCCCTCGAACTCGTGGTACTCGACCTCGTAGCCGGCCTGGCGCAGCACCGGGACGAACGAGCGGCTGCAGGCGTCGATGGGCAGGATGGCGTCGGCTGTGCCGTGGGACACGAAGATCCGGGGCCGGCCGATGGCGTCGGGCACCACCAGGAAGCCGGGGGAGAAGGCCAGCACGGTGGAGAAGACATCCCCGTTGGACAGGCCGACGGCGAGGGCGTACGAGGCCCCGTCGGACACGCCCCCGATGGCCAGCCGTGACGTGTCCACGTCGAGGTCGAGCCGGCCGACCACGGCGTCGAGCACCTCGTCGAGGAACGCGATGTCGGGGCCGAAGCGGCGCTCGGCGATCAGGTCCCACGAGCTGGAGTGGCGCGAGTCGGGCGCCACCAGCACGACGCCGTAGCGGTCGGCCGCCGCCAGCACGGCGCGCAGGTGGCGCCGGCCGGTCCCGGTGGCGCCGTGGAGGAAGACGAGCACCGGCGCCCCGGGCTCGGCCCCGTCGGGCACGTAGAGCAGGCCGTCGCGCTCGACACCGAGCCCCAGCCGCTCCTCCCGCCCGGCGTCGAACCCCCGCTGCGAGGGCGCTGCGGGCCGCCGCCGGAACCGGAGGCGGGCCTGCTCGCGGTCCTCGTCGCTCACGACTTGTCGGGTGGGGCGGGGGGTCCGCTCATGTAGGTCGCCAGCTCCTCCAGGGTGACGAGCCCGTCGCCGTCGGTGTCCATCATCTGGATGGCCCGGGCCGCGGTCTCGTCGGTGTAGTTGACGCCCAGCTCCGCCATCATCTCCTTGAACTCGACAGCCGACACGCGACCGTCGCCGTCCTTGTCGAGCATGGCGAAGGCTGCTGCGTACCGTTCGGTATCGACCATGGCCCGGGATCGTACGCGCCCCTCATGCCGGCCCGCGCGCGTCCGTGCCCGGTCGGGCCGTGACCGCCCGTGACGGAGATGGGGCCGCGGCCTAGGCGGTGCGGTGGGTCCGGTTCAGGACCCAGCCTGCGGCGAGCAGCACGAGGACCGAGCCGACGACGGCGCCGACGATGCTCCCGAGGTCGAAGGCGTCGTTGTCGCCGATGCCGAAGATGCCGGCGAAGATCAGCCAGCCGACGAAGGCGCCGACGAGACCCAAGACGAGGGTTGCCGCCCAGGACTTCCAACCCTCGAGGTGCTCGAAGGCGTCGCCGGGAATCAGGAGGCGTGCGATGGCGCCGGCGAGAATCCCGAGGATGAGTGCACCGATCATAGGTTCCTCCGTTTTCGGGTTGCTTTCATTCTAACTGCGTTGGTCAAACGTGAGTGAGTTGTATGTCGCGTCCTTTACGCTGTTTTCATGGCTGCCACTCACCTGTCGATAGTCACTGGTCATCGCTGGCCCTTGACCGCGCTCCTGTCTGCCTCCGGGCTGTCCCGCCACACCATGGGGAGCCAGCTGCGGCTGGCGGGCCACACCCTGCGGACCGCGTCCCGCCGCGGCCTGAGCGACCTGCAGGCCGACCGCTGGGCGGTGCGGCTGGGGCTGCATCCCGCCGAGGTCTGGGGCTCGTCCTGGTACGACGGCGCGGCGGACGGCGGCGGTCCCTCGCACGCCCGGGTGGCGCAGCACCTGCGCGCCCAGATCGAGCGGGGCGAGCTCCGGCCCGGCGACCCCCTGCCCACGGTGCAGGTGCTGGCCGCCGACCTGGGGGTCGGAGCCGGGACGATCACCAGGGCCGTGGCCAACCTGCGGGCCGAGGGACTGGTCACCGGGGGCGGGCGGGGATCCCGCAACGTGGTGGCGCCCGTAATCAGCGCGGCGTCGTAGACGAGGTCTGGTAGAGGTGGGCGATGATCAGCGGCTACGCACCGGTGAACGGCCTGGACATGTACTACGAGGAGCACGGCTCCGGTGACCCGATCGTCCTGCTGCACGGCGCGCTGGGCACCATCGACAGCTGCTTCGCCGCCCTGCTGCCCCGCCTGGCCACCCGGCGTCGGGTCATCGCGGTCGAGCTCCAGGGCCACGGCCACACCGCCGACATCGACCGGCCGCTCACCTACCCCCAGCTGTCCGAGGACGCCGCCGCCTTCGCCGAGGCGCTGGACGCCGGCCCGGTCGACTTCGTCGGCTACAGCATGGGCGGCGCCGTGGGCATGGGCGTGGCCGTCCGCCATCCCCACCTCGTGCGCCGCGTGGTGGCGGCGGGGGGCACCGCCTACGCGCCGGAGGGCCTCTATCCCGAGCTGATGGAGGGCGAGGCCGAGCCCGAGGACCTGGACGGCTCGCCGTGGCAGCTGGCCTACGCCCGTGTCGCCCCCGATCCCGACGCCTGGCCGGGCCTGGTGAAGAAGATCACCGAGCTGGACCAGGGCTACACCGGCTTCACGCCGGACGAGGTCCGCTCGGTGACCGCCCCGGCGCTGCTGATCATCGGCGACTCCGACCTGGTCCGGCCCGAGCACACCGTGGAGATGTTCCGCCTGCTGGGCGGGGGCGTGTTCGGCGACATGGTGGGCCTGCCCGACAGCCAGCTGGCGGTGCTCCCCGGCACCTCCCACGTCGGCATGCTGGAGCGCACCGACTGGCTCGAATCGATGATCCTGGGGTTCCTCGACCCGGAGTAAGTCCCGTAACGCAACGGACTAGGGTGCCCGGCGTGAGCCGCACCGACACCTCGGCCTGGCCCTGCACCGTCGCCCGCGCCGCGGACGTCCTGGGTGACGACTGGATCCTGCTGGTGATGCGCCAGGCCTGCCTGGGGACGCGCCGGTTCGAGGACTTCCAGCGGGCGCTCGGGATCGGCCGGAGCATCCTCACCGCCAAGCTCAACCGGCTGGTGGCGGACGGGATGCTGCGCCGGGTCGAGTACCAGCAGCGGCCGGTCCGCCACGAGTACCGCCTCACCGACAAGGGCCGCGACGTGTACCCGGTCCTGGCCGCCATGGCGGCGTGGGGCGAGCGCTGGCTGACCGG
>DATBGF010000426.1:0-2784 GCA_036558145.1 Acidimicrobiales bacterium | reverse complement strand
TCTCGACCTCGGTGCGCTCCAGGCTGATCGACACCACCCGGATCACGGCCAGGGTCGTGAGCCAGGCCCCGAACAGCGCCCGCTCGGCGCCCAGCTCGGCCACCACGCCGTCGACCGGCGGCCGGATCCCGCCGGCCGTCGAAGCGGCCAGCGTCAGCATCCGGGCCAGGATGTCGATGCTGTCGGCCGGGACCGCCCCGTCGAGGGCGAGGCGGTCGATCAGCTCCACCTGCTCGTAGGCCTCGTCGGTCTCGGACACATAGCGCCGCAGCGCCACGGCCGCGGCGTCGAGCAGGCCGCCGGTGACCTCCCCCGCCCCGAGCTCGGCCACCGCGTTGCGTAGGACCAGCGCCGCCTGCGTCGGCTCGTGCTCGATGACCTGAGTTTCCAGCGCTTCGCGGAGGGCATGGGGGAGATCCATGGACGCGGAGCCTAGGGCGGCGGCGGCGCTTCCTCGATGAAGACGGCCGCGGCGCTCATCGGAGGGATGTCCGCGCCCCGGACCCGGGCCGAGCCCGCGTCCCTCGTCCACGCCTCGTCACGGGCCCTTGCGGCCTGCAGCTCCTGGTACGCCGGGGCCCGGGCCCGCAGCTCCTCGAGCGGCATCGAGCCGGAATAGGCCAGCAGTTGCTTGCCCTCGTCGAGGAAGTCGGCGATCTCGACGTCCATCGCCGTGCGCAGCTGGACCCGGACCGGACCGCCGTCGTCCGCCCGGTAGCGGCCCGCGCTGAAGTTCCCCGGCACGAACGACGCCGGGATGCCGGCCCGCTCCAGCTCGAGCAGCAGCGCGGACCGCAGGCCGATGCCCCCGAACGACGTGCCGTTCACGATCACCTCGCCCTGGCCGTCGGGCAGCCGGTCGAGGACCTGGGGCATCAGCGACCGCAGCATCGAGGCCTCGTGGCCCTGGGGCTCCCCCGCCCGGACCTGCGCGACCGACGTGCCCACGGCCAGGACGGCCAGGCCCGCCAGGCACACCGGGACCAGCACCCGGCGCGGCAGCGAGGGGCGCCAGGCGGCCAGGGCCGTCCAGCCGGCCCACGCCACGATGATCCCGGCGGTCATGCCGAGGAGCCAGGTCCAGCCCAGGCGGTAGAAGTAGATCTGGCCGACGGTGCGCCCGGTGGCGACGATCCCGACCACCGACGCCACCAGCCAGACGGACACCAGCTGGACAGCGCCGGGCACCTTGCGCCGGATCAGGTACACGGCCGCGATCGCCACCGGGATCAGCATCACCGGCAGCCGCGGGTGGTACAGGTTGGCGGGCTCGGCCGTGGGCCACAGCTTGCGCAGCCCGACGATCCACTCCGGCGCAGGCGCGTACGGGGCGCTCACCACCCGCCAGCCGTCGCCCAGCGTGCGGGCCGACTGGTGCTCGGGGCCGCCCTCCCGGAACCACCTGGCGGCCAGGCCGAGGTTGCCGGGATCGTTGGTGACCTGGTCCAGCAGCGTGGGCAGCCACATCACCGCCCCGGCCAGTACGGCCAGGAGCGCGGGCGGGACGAGCCGCCGCCGGGTGCCCTTGGGCGTGGCCACCACCAGCCACACCGCACCCAGCACGACGAGCGGCAGGCCCAGGGTCACGTAGCCGATGTGGGTCTGGGCGACGAACGTGCCCACCACGACGGCACCGGGCAGCGCCCAGCGCTCGCCACAGGCCATGGCCCAGGTCAGGAAGAGCAGCAGGCCGTAGGGCAGCGCCGTCACCCACGGGTTCCAGGCCACCCGGATCGGATCGGCGCCGAGCGAGCGGACGGTCAGCGCGCACGCCAGCAAGGTGATCAGCATGAGCGGGGTGCCGCCGCGCCGGCGGGCGATCAGGCCCATGCCGGCGATCGAGACCCCGTTGATGAGCAGGCCGCCCACGTGCAGGCCGACGGACACGCTGCCGAGCAGCCGGTAGGGCAACGCCAGCGCGTAGAACAGAGACGGACCGGGATGGTTCCAGCCGTCCCGGGAGTACGGGCCGAGCTCGATCCACTGGTGGCCCACGTCGCGGGTCATCAGCTCGATGAGCGCCATGTCGCCCTGGGGCTTGTAGGCGGCGTGCGCCACCCGCAGGTAGACGGCGGCGACGATCAGCGGGACCACGGCGAGCGCAAACGCCAGAGGCGCCACCCAGCCCCGGCGCGCCCCCTGTTCGCTCGGGTCAGCCGTCGACTCACCCTCTGCGGTGTCGAGCCGGTCGGGACCGACCAACTCGCTGGTCGCCATCGGATCGAGGTTAGTGCGCGCGGGAATGACGTCCCGGAGCGGTCCGGGGGCCTAGGTTGGTCGGGTGGCCGTGCCCGAACCGGTGGTCGTGGAGTTCTCCGAGGACGACCGCGCCGCGATCGTGCGGCGCATGGCCAAGCTGTCCGATGCGGGCGCCGGCTGGATCAACTTCTCGCCCGGCCTCAACGTGGAGGAGCCGCCCGCTCCCCGATCGAGCATGGGCATGCTGCTGGCCGCCCGCGGCCCGCTGGTCCCCATGGCCACCTGGGCGCCGCCGCAGGGCCGGGAGGCGGCCACGGCGGGCATCGAGCACGGCCAGGGCCCCAAGGCCGTGCGGATGCTGGCCGACCGCGGCGTCCCGGTCCCCGAGGGCTGGCGGGTGACGCAGGACCACCCCCGCCGTGGCCTGGTCGTCCTGCCGACGCCCGGCGTGGGCGACGAGGCCCTCGACACGGTGCTCGACTGGCTGCTGCGGGCTGCGGCCGCGCTCTGCCCGCTGCCCCGCTCGGGCCAGTGGCGCGCCTACTGCTACGAGGTCTGAAGCGCCCACCCCACCAGCACGAGCAT
>DATBGF010000425.1:0-3570 GCA_036558145.1 Acidimicrobiales bacterium | reverse complement strand
GGCTGCCAGATGGGGTCGATGCCGTTCTGGTCGGCCCCCAGCTCGACGATGCGGCGCAGGAACAGCGAGCTGAGGTCGGTCTGGGTCACGCCCGGGCGGAGCAGGGGGTAGACGTCGAGCATGGCCAGCTCGTTGATGTGCTGGGCCTGGCGGATGCAGGCCAGCTCGTCCACCGTCTTGCACAGCTTGGCGGGGCCGAGGACGGCCGAGGCGGGCGACAGCTGGTAGCCCGCGCCCGCCAGCGCCCGGGCCAGCGGGTGGGGCACCTCGTCGCACCCCAACCGAGCGGTCACCGGGAGCAGGCGGGCCAGGGCCGCGACCAGAGCCTCGGCGCCATCGTCCGCGTCGGGGACGGCTGCCGGCCCGACGTGGTCGGCAGGCAGGTCGGAGGGCGCGCCCTCGGGCCAGGGCGTGAACAGCCACGGCTGCTCGGCCCCGGCCACCACCACGGCCACCATCCGCAACAGCGCGGCTCGGGCGCTGTCGCAGGCCGGGCCGCCGGCGCCGGTCGCGTAGGAGACCGCGCTGGTGCCGAGGAGCAGCAGCCCGTCGAGGCCATGGGCCGCGAGCTGGTCCTGCAGCTTGGCGTGGCGCTCGGCCCGCATCCGGGCCCGGTCCGCCTCCGGCGGGACGGAAAATGACACGGACGTTAGATTAGAGCAGACCCGGCAGGTCGGCCCGCACGATCTTCCCCATGGCGTTGCGGGGCAGGGCGTCCACGACCGCGAACCGCTCCGGGACCTTGTAGCGGGCCAGCGACGCCAGGCAGTGGGCCCGCACCGCCTCCTCGTCGAGCGAGCCGCCCGAGGCCTCGACCACCGCCACCACCCGCTCCCCCAGGCGCTCGTCGGGCACGCCCAGCACCGCGCACGCGGCCACGCCGGGCGCCTCCAGCAGCACCCGCTCGACCTCCGCGGGGTAGACGTTGGCGCCGCCCCGCAGGATGAGCAGGCTCTTGCGGTCCCGGATGCGCAGGAACCCGTCCTCCCCCAGCTCGCCCAGGTCGCCGGTGTGGAGCTCCCCGCCCGCCAGCGCCGAGGTCGTGGCCTCGGGCCGCTCCCAGTAGCCGAGCATGGTCCGGTAGCGGTCGTCTCCGGGCGCCGGGCCCACGCACACCTCGCCGTCCACCACCCGCACCGCCAGGTGCGGCAGCGGCCGGCCGCTGGCCCCGGCGACGTGGGATCCGTCCCGGGGATCGATCGCCACCACCGTGGGGGCCTCGCTGAGCCCGTAGGTCGCGGTCACCGGCACGCCGAACTTGGCGTGGAACCGCTCGCGGATGGCCTCCGGGCAGTCGGCGCCCCCGGTCCAGACCTCGGTCAGCGACGCCAGGTCGGCCGGCGCGACGGCGTCCGAGGTGGCCAGGTCGTGGAGCAGGGCGGGCGGGCCGTTCCAGGTCGTAACCCGCTCCCGGCGGATCCAGTCGACCACGCCCTCCGCGTCGATCCGGTCCATGACGATCGAGCACCCGCCCGCCTGGGACACCAGCAGCGTGGTCAGCACCGCCATGTTGAGGATGGTGAACGGGAAGCAGTCGCCCTTGCGCAGGTCGGGCCCGTAACCCCGGGTCTCGACCAGGACGGTGCCCGGCACGAGCAGGTTGTGCTGACTGTGGACCGCGCCCTTGGGGTGGCCGGTGGTGCCGCTGGTGTAGGCGATGCCGGCCGGGGCGAAGGGGTCGACGTCCACCCCCACAGGCCCCTCGGACGCGGCGTCGACCGCGGCCGACCAGTCCGGCGGCCCCACCAGGCGGACGCCGAGGTCGCCCGCCGAATCCTCGGCCAGGAGCAGGCTGGCGCCGCAGTCCGACAGCAGCCAGCGCTTCTCGGGCGGGGCCAGGGCCCGGTTCACGCCGACCCACACGGCGCCCAGCCGCATGGCCCCGTGGAAGGCCACGACGACCGCCGTGTCGTTGGCCAAGGACGCGGCGACGCGGTCCCCGGATCTGACACCCAGGTCACGTAGCGCCCACGCCGCCCGGTCGGCCAGGCGGTCCAGATCCGCGTAGGTCAGCCGGCCCGAGCGGGTCACGAGGGCCTCCCTACCAGGGTCCGTGGCCAGCACTCCGTCGAGCACGCGCGCCACCGATTGGGGGACGGGTCGCATCGGGGGGCAACCTAGCCCGCCGACTAACATCCGTGTCAGGTTAGGAGGAGCCGATGGACTTCGACCTGGGGGACCAGGCGGCGGCGCTGCGCACGCGCCTGCGAGAGCTGATCAGCACCCACATCGCCGAGGACTACCTCGGGGCCTTCACCAACGACCCCGCCGACCTCGACGTGGCCCAGCGGTTCTGCCGGACCCTGGCCGACGAGGGGCTCCTCACCATCGCCTGGCCCACCGAGTACGGCGGGGGCGGCGGCTCGCTGTGGGACCAGACGGTCGTGCGCGAGGAGATGTGGGCCCACCACGAGCCCCGCGGCGCCCAGTACATGGGCCTCAACTGGGTCGGCCCGGCGATCATGGCCCACGGGTCGGACGAGCAGAAGCGACAGCACCTCCCGGCCATCGCGGCGGGCGAGGTGATCTGGTGCCAGGGCTTCTCCGAGCCGGAAGCGGGCAGCGACCTGGCCTCCCTGCGCACCCGGGCCGTCCCCGACGGCGACGGGTGGCGCATCGAGGGCCAGAAGATCTGGACGTCCTACGCCGGCATGGCCCAGTGGTGCGTGCTGGCGGCCCGGGTGGGCGAGGGCCAGCGCCACGAGGGCATCACCATGTTCGTGGTGCCGATGGACACGCCCGGCATCACGGTGCGGCCGATCCGTTCCATGCTCGGCCCCCACCACCTCAACGAGGTCTTCTTCGACGACGTGTGGGCCGGTCCCGACGCGGTGCTGGGTGGCGTGGGCAACGGCTGGGCGGTGATCCGCAAGGCGCTGGCCCACGAGCGGGTCGGCATCGCCCGCTACGCCCGCTGCGAGCGGCTGCTGTCGGCCCTGGGCCGCGAGCTGGCGCCCCACTGGGACCGGCTGCCCGCCTCGCTGCGAGCCCAGTGGGCCCGGGCGCTGGTGCAGGTGCGGGTGGCCCGGCTGCTCGCCTATCGGACCGTGCACGCGCAGGCGACGGGCGAACTGCCGGACGTGCTGGCGTCGGCCGCCCGCATCGCGGTGACGCAGTGCGACCAGGCGGTGGCCGAGGTGCTGGCCCAGGCGCTGGAGGACGAGGCCCTGGAGGCGGGGACGAGCGCGCCGCTGCACGGCGCGGTGGAGGACCACTGGCGCTACGCCCAGGCGGCCACGGTCGCGTCGGGGACGATCGAGGTCCAGCGCATGATCGTGGCCAAGGACCTGCTGGGGAGCACGCGATGAACCCGGTCCTGCCCGACGAGGCAGTCGAGTTCCGGGCGGCTGCGGCCAAGGCGTTCGCCGCCCTCGGCGGGGTCGACGCGGCCCGCCGGGCGGAGGACGACCCCGCCACGCGGACGGGCGAGGTCGCGGGCGCGCTGCGGGCGCTGGGGACGGAGGACCTCGATCCCCGCGACGGGCCCGAGGCCCTGGCCGCCGCGGCCGCTCTGTGCGAGGCGGCGGGGCGCTGCGTCCTGCCCTACCCCGTGGCGGGGACGCTGCTGGC
>DATBGF010000424.1:0-22900 GCA_036558145.1 Acidimicrobiales bacterium | reverse complement strand
AGTTCAGGTACTTCTGGATGGTCTGCAGGTCGACGCCGCCGAAGGGCCGCACGTCGTCGGTGTCGTGCGCGCGCATCAACTCCGCCGTGCGCTGGACGACCCGGCCCACCCCGGTGGCGCCGACGAACAGGTGGTGGGCCTCCTCCTTCAGCATGAAGTCGCACGTGCGCGACAGGGGATCGAAGGCCGACTCTCGCAGGGAGGCGAGCTGGAACTTGCCGTCGCGGTCCGTGAAGTACGTGAAGAAGTAGAACGAGAGCCAGTCGGGCGTCGGCGCGTTGAACGCACCGAGGATGCGCGGGTTGTCGACGTCGCCCGAGTGCCGTTCGAGCAGCTCGTCCGCCTCTTCGCGGCCGTCGCGCCCGAAGTAGCGGTGGAGCAGGTACACCATCGCCCAGAGGTGGCGGCCCTCTTCGACGTTGATCTGGAAGAGGTTGCGCATGTCGTACAGGCTCGGCGCGGTGTGGGAGAGACGGCGCTGCTGCTCGACCGAGGCCGGCTCGGTGTCGCCCTGGACGACCAGCAGGCGCCGCAGCTCGGACCGGTGCTCGCCCGGCACCTCCTGCCACACCGGCTCGCCCCGGCGGTCGCCGAACGCGATGCGGCGGTCCTCGGCCCCGTCGGCCAGGAAGATGCCCCAGCGGTACTCCGGCATGCGCACGTAGTCGAAGTGGGCCCAGCCCTCCTGGCCCACCGCGGTGGCGGTGCGCAGGAACACGTCGTGGTCCTGGTGCTCGGCCGGGCCCTGCTCGCGCCACCAGTCGAGGTAGCGGGGCAGCCACGACTCCAGCGCCCGTTGCAGGCGCCGGTCGTCGGCCAGCCCCACGTTGTTGGGGATGCGGGCGGCGAGATCGACCGAGGACATCAGACCCTCCCCTTGTCGTAGGCGGGACGGGCGCCGGTGCCGTAGCGCCGCAGCGCGCCCTCGGGCCCGACCGCGTTGGGCCGCTGGAAGATCCAGTTCTGCCAGGCGGTGAGCCGGGCGAAGATCTTGGTCTCCAGCGTCTCGGGCCCGGGGAAGCGCAGGTTGGCCTCCATGCCGGTGAGGGCGTCGGGCGAGAAGCTGGCCCGCTCCTCCAGCAGCAGGCGCACCTCGTCGTCCCAGTCGAGGTCGTCGGGCGTGGCGGTGACCAGCCCGGCCTCGGCCGCGTCGGCGGCCACCAGCGCCTTGCCCAGCGTGGCGCGGGCCCGGGCGAGGTCGTCGTCGCGGCCCCAGAACCGTGTAGCCAGCCGGGACAGCCCGTTGGCCATCGGGTACCGGCCGTCGTTCGCCGCAGTGAGCAACAGCGAGGTGTCGCCGTCGTCGAGCATCAGCGTGCGGTCCGCGGCCAGGGCCAGCTCGGCCAGGGTGCCGGCGAAGCAGCTGCCCGGCTCGATCAGGGCCACCAGCGTGCGGGCCGACACGTCGAGCCGCTTGAGCGTGCGGCCCCAGAACAGGCGCACCTCGCGGGGCAGCCAGCCGTCCGCCCCGACCTCCTCGTCCGCCGCCAGCAGCGCGGTCGCGTCGCCCTCTGTGTGCAGGACCCAGGTCCCGACCTCGGGCTCGTTGAACCGCAGGTCGAGGACGGCGGCGTCGAGCTCGCGGCAGGCGTCCAGCGCCTCGGCCAGGGACCCGAACGCCCGCACGGTCAGGTGCGCCACGCCCAGGTCCCGGTCGATGTCGACGGACACGAACCGCGGCTCCAGCGGGCCCAGCACGACGCCGTCGCCGCCGTCGGGACGGTCCGACGCGGCCGCCCGCGCCTCGGCCCGGGAGCGGACCAGCTCGGCGAAGCCCGACGGCGGCGCCACCGCGTCGACCAGGCCCCACTCCACCGCCTGGCGGCCCCGGACGCCCTCGGCCTTGGTGGCGAACACGTCGGCCAGGTCGCGGCGCACGTGGCGCTTGTCGACCACCCGGGTGAGCCCGCCCGTGCCGGGCAGGACCGCCAGCAGCGGCACCTCGGGCAGCGACACGGACGACGAGCGGTCGTCCACCAGCAGGATCTCCTCGCACGCCAGCGCCAGCTCGTAGCCGCCGCCCGCGGCGGTGCCGTTGACCGCGGCGATCACGACCTGGCCGCCCCGGGCCGACATCTCCTCCATGCCGTTGCGGGTCTCGTTGGTGAACTTGCAGAACCCGACCTTGTGGGCGTGGGACGCGCCCGCCAGCATCCCGATGTTGGCCCCGGCGCAGAAGACCTTGTCCAGCCCGCCCGTGACGACGACGGCCTTGACCCCGGGGTGCTCGAAGCGCAGGCGCTGCAGGGCGTCGTGCAACTCGATGTCGACGCCGAGGTCGTAGGAGTTGAGCTTGAGCTCGTAGTCGCCGAGGCCCCCGGCCGGGTCGACGGCCAGGGTCAGGGTGGCCACCGGGCCCTCGACGGCGAGGCGCCAGTGGCGGTAGCGCGACGGGTCGGTCTCGAACCGGATCCGGTCCGACATGTCGCGCATCCTACGGCGTCCGACAGGCGGACTGTCTTACGTCAGTCGCGCAACCAGTCCCACGCAGCCCGCCTGAACCGGCGCAGCGTGCTGCCCGTGTCGGCCTCGTTGTCGACGTGCACGGCCACGTAGTCCATGACCGTGGCGACGGGGTCCCCGCTCCTGCCGGTGCGGATCCCGTCGAGCAGGGCCTCGGCCCCGACCATGCCGACGGGGGCGCCGTGGCGCCACACCACGGCCATCCGCTCCCCGGTGGATCGCAGGTGGGCCCACGCCTCGGCCAGCGTGCTGGTCGGCGTCAGCGGCGGACCCCACGACGTGGGGTCACTGTCCATCGAGGGCAGCGCCACGGCACACCTCCAATGTTCTCCTCTGACGCGATCGTGGACGCCGGGCCGCCCGGCCGGTAGGGCCGAACGACCCTGGCACTGCGGAACGATCCGTTCCTCATGAGGTGCGACGATGGAGCCATGCTGGCGACGTCGGACCGGCTGCTGAAGCTGCTCGCCCTGCTCCAATCCCGCCCCCGCTGGACCGGCCCGGACCTGGCCGAGCGGCTGGGCGTGACCACCCGCACGGTGCGCAACGACGTCGAGCGGATCCGCCGGCTCGGCTACCCGGTGCACGCCGAGCCCGGCCGGGCCGGCGGCTACCACCTGGGCGCGGGGGCGGCGCTGCCCCCGCTCCTGCTGGACGACGGCGAGGCCGTGGCCGTCACGCTGGGCCTGCGGCTGGCGGCCGCGGCCGCGGTCAGCGGGCTGGACGACGCCTCGCCCCGGGCCCTGGCCAAGCTGGAGCAGGTCCTGCCCGCCCGCCTGCGGGAGCGGGCCGCCGCCATCGAGGCGGGCACCCTGCCGCTCGCCGGCCCGGGGCCGGACCTGGCCGCGGAGGTGCTCACCCTCGTGGCCGGCGCCTGCCGGGACCACCGGCGGCTGCGCTTCGACTACCGCGACCACGAGGGCGACGCCACCGTCCGCACGGTCGAGCCCCACCGCCTGGTGCTGGCCCGGGGCCGCTGGTACCTGGTCGCCTGGGACCTCGACCGGGACGGCTGGCGCACCTTCCGGGCCGACCGGATCGACCTGCCCGCCAACGCCGTCGGCGACCGCTTCCCGCCCCGCGACCCGCCGGGCGGGGACCTGGCCGCCTACGTGCAGTCCGGGCTGGCCCAGGCCCCGTGGCGGATCCGCACCCGGGTCGTCGTGCACGCCCCGGCCGCGTGGGTCTTGGCCCGGCTGCCGGCGGGGACCGGCGTGGTCGAGGCCCTCGACGGCGAGCGCTGCGCCTTCGAGGCCGGGGCGGAGACGCCCGAGGTGCTGGCCGGCTACCTGGCCCTGCTGGGCGCCGACTTCGACCTCGACGGCCCGCCCGAGGTCGCCCGGGCGGTGCGCGAACTAGGCGAGAGGCTGTCCCGCGCGGCTAACCATTAGCGCCATGACCGACGTCCCCGTGCTGCTGCTCCACGGCTTCGCCACGTCCGCCGCCCGCACCTGGGGCGAGAACGGCTGGCTGGACCTGCTGCGCGACACGGGCCGCACCGTGCTCGCGCCCGACCTGCTGGGCCACGGGACCGCGCCCAAGCCCCACGATCCCGCGGCCTACACGGACCTGCGGGCCGGGGTGGCCGAGGTGCTGCCCGACGGGCCGGTCGACGCCATCGGGTTCTCGCTCGGGGCCCGCACGCTGCTGGAGATGGCCGTCGACCGCCCCGAGCGGTTCCGCCGCCTGGTGGTCTCGGGCGTGGGCGCCAACCTGTTCCGCAGCGACGGCACGGACACGATCGTGCGGGCGCTGCGGGGCGAGGGCGACACCGCCAACCCGGTGGCCCGCTACTTCGCGGGCCTGGCCGCCCACCCGGACTCCGATCCCGTCGCCCTCGCCGCCCTCATGGAGGCCCGGGGCCGGGCCCTCACGGCCGAGGACCTGGCGGTGGTGACCTGCCCGACCCTGGTCGTCCTGGGCGACAACGACTTCGCCGGCCCGGCCGACCCCCTGGTCGAGGCGCTGCCCGACGCCCGCCTGGTGGTCCTGCCGCGGACCGACCACTTCGCGACGCCCAAGTCGTTCAAGTTCATGGACGCGGCCCTGGGCTTCATCGAGGATTAGGGGACCGGCCCGGCGGGTAGCGCACCCGCGTGGAACGTATCGTGCGCAGCCCCATCCTCTGGGTCGTGGTGGCGGTCGCCGTGGTCGCCCTGCTCGTCGTGCTGTTCGCCGCCGGTGGCGGTGGCAGCGGCGCAGGCGGCGGCTACTAGGCCACCTCGGTACCATCCCGCCCGTGAGCGGGCGGGTGATCGTGCTCAACGGCACGTCCAGCGCCGGCAAGACGACCTTGGCGGAGCGGCTCCAGGCGCGCTTCGCCGCGGCCGGCGAGCCGTGGATCGTCATCGGCGTGGACGACCTGTTCGTGAAGCTGCCACCCGACTGGATCACCATCGGCGCCCACGTCGGCGCCCACGGCGAGGACGGCATCGTCTTCGAGCGGATCGACGGTGCCATCGAGCGCCGCATCGGGCCGGTCGGCACCCGGGCGCTGGCCGCCTACCGGGCCATGGTGGCCGGAGTCGCCCGCAGCGGCCTCGGTGTCATCGTGGACGAGGTGCTGCTCAGCGAGGACGACTGGCACGGCTGGCAGTCCGAGCTCGCGGGTCTCGACGTGCGCTGGGTGCGGGTGGACTGCGCCCTGGACGTGGTGGAGACCCGCGAGCGCGAGCGGGGCGACCGCGTCCTGGGCCTGGCCCGCTCGCAGTACGAGATCGTGCACTGCCACCCGCGCTACGACGCCCGCGTCGACACCGCCACCACCGGGCCCGAGGCGGCCGCCGACGCGGTCCTCGCCGCGCTGGCCTGGTGACGCCGCTCAGCGCCGGTGGTCGTCCAGGTACTGCAGGAGGTCGTGGGCGGCCAGCTCGACCTCCTTGTGGCCCCACTCGGCCGCCCGGTAGTGGGCGGAGATCAGCCCCATGCGGTGGAGCCGGCGGAGGTCGCCGTAGACGAAGGCGTAGCGGGCCTTGGTGCCGTCCTGGGCCCCCTCGGTGAGGCCCAGGTGCCACTCGGCGTACTCGTCCCACGAGTGGTGGTCCAGGAAGGCGTTCTGGTCCTCGGCCCGGGGCTGGACGTCGCTCCACTCGCTGCGCACGACGTACTGGTGGGCGTCGATCAGCCGGCGGGCCTTGGCCACTGCCGCCTCGTTCAGCGTGTACTTGGCCACGACCCAAGCGTTCCCCGGTGGGGGCGGGCCGAGACCCACCCCCACCCACTCAGCGCTCGATGAACTGGTAGTCCACGACGATGCGGCCGTCGTCGTCGAGCTCGACGACGTTGACGCCGCCGCCCGCGTGGCTGCCGTCGGCGGTGGCGACCATCTCCCAGGCGAGGCTGACCACGTGGCCCAGCAGGCGGGTGGCGGGACCGGACGCCACGAAGACGTAGTCGCCGGCGGCGATGAAGTTGTCGTAGGCCCGCGTGACCCGGGCTTCCAGGGCCTCGTGGCCGTGCACGGTCAGCGGCGGCGCCAGGAACTGGTGGTGCTCGGCCGCCGCCCGCACCTCCTCGGGCGGGTCCACGAGGACCTGCCGGCCGGCGGGCGCCCACAGGTCGGTGATCTGCTGGTGGCGGCGGCCGGCGTCGGGCTCGTTCCACACGGCGGCGTAGCGGTCGGCCAGGTCGGTCAGGTCGGTCGGATCAGTCGGATCGGTCAGGTCGATGTGGGGGGAGGACATGGGGCCAGCGTGCGACGGCGGCGGCAGTCCGGCAATTCCCTCCAGGGAATGGCACGGCCGCCGGGCCGCTAGGGACGCATGCGCCCGCTCTCCCACGCGAAGGCGGCCAGCTCGACGCGGTTCCGGGCGCCGACCTTGTCCTGCAGGCTCGACAGGTGGGTCTTGACGGTGCCGAGCGAGATGAACAGCTCCTCGGCGATCTCGGAGTTGCTGCGCCCGCGTGCGGTGGCGCGGAGCACCTCCTCCTCCCGGTCGGTCAACGGTGTGGCAGGCTGCGCGATCGCGTCCGCCGCCGTCGCCCGGGTGAAGTGGTCGAGCAGGCGGACGGTGATCGACGGCGAGACCAGGATGTCGCCACGCTGTGCCGCCCGGACCGCTTCGAGCAGCAAGGTCGGACCGGCGTGCTTCAGCAGGAAGCCGGCGGCACCGTTGCGCAACGCGGCGTGCACGTACTCGTCGAGATCGAACGTGGTGACGACGACCACGCGCAGCGGATCGGGGACATCGGGACCGGCGAGGCGCCGGGTCGCCTCGAGCCCGTCGACGCGGGGCATGCGGACATCCATGAGGGTCACGTCGGGGCGCAGGTCCCGGGCGAGCGCGACCGCGGTCGCGCCGTCCGCCGCTTCGGCGACGACCTCCATGTCGTCGGCGTCGTCGAGGATCATCCGGAACCCGGCGCGCACCATCTCCTGGTCGTCGGCGACGAGCACCCGGGTGGTCAACGGTGGTGCTCCAGCGGCAGCTCGGCCCGGACCAGCCAGCCGCCGACCGGTGCCGGCCCGGCGAACAGCGAGCCGCCCAGCGAGGCGGTGCGCTCGCGCATGCCGACGATGCCGAACGTGTCGTGCCCGGGCGGCGCGGCCGCCGCGCCGTCGTCGTGGACGCTCACGACCAGCCGGCCGGCGCGGCGCAGCACGTCGACCTCGATGCGCCCGACCTCCCGGGCGTGGCGTCGCACGTTCGTGAGCGACTCGGCGATGATCCGGAGCACCGAGGGGACCAATGCCGGCGCCGCGCCGCGGACCTCGGGGTCGATCCGCGCCCGCACCGGATCACCCTGGGCCACGGCCACCGCGATCAGCTCGTCGACCTCGTCCCACGTCCCCCCGGGCACCGCCGGCGAGTCGCGGCGCAGGCCACCGACCATCCGGTGCATGGCCGCCAGGGCGTCGGTGCCGGCGGCCTCGATGCTCGCCAGCGCGGGCGCGGCCGCCGCGGGGCGGTGCCCGGAGACGTGGCGTGCCGCCTGGGCCTGCACCACCATGCCCGTCACGTAGTGGCCGACCAGGTCGTGCAGCTCGCGGGCGATCTCGAGGCGCTCGTCGCGGCGGGCCGCATCCTCGGCGGCGACCCGCCGCCAGTCGGACCAGCGGAGGTAGACGCCCACGCCCACCGCGACGCCGAACGCCGCTTCGCACACGACCAGCAGGTAGGCCGCCGGCGCCACCAGGGGGCGCAGCGCCTCCGCGGCCACGGCCAGGCCCGCGGTGGCGGCGAGCAGCACCGCGGGGCCGCCCGGCTCACGACGCAGCACCCCGGTGGTCAGCAGCGCGAGGGCGAAGAGCGCCGCGAACGACGGCGGAAGGCTGGTGCCGATGGCCCAGGCCACGATCGTCAGCACGATCCCGGCCCCGCAGAGCGTCGCCAGCGCCAGGGCAGGGCGGCGGGGCCGAACGGCGACAGCGACCGTGGCGAGCGCCCCGAGCAGGGGGACCAGCGAGGCGATCGACAGCGGGAGCCGGCCGATGTCGACCTCGGGGTCCGTGCGCCACACGACGACGTCGACGAGCAGGAGCGCGGCAGCGGCCCCGATCAGCAGCACGTCCGACGTCCGGGACAGCGCCGGGGCGACCCGCTGTACCCGGTCGAGCAGCCGATCGAGCGAGGTGGGCGCGAGTGGCCCCCGGGCGGGCTGGCCGTCGGGCCCTGCGCGCTCCACCGGTTCAGCGTAGGACCGCCGTCCCCTCGGCGGATCGGCCGATCGGCCGGTATGGCCGGCGCCGCGCCTCGGCCGATCGGAGCGGACAACCGGCCGGGCAGCAGATGTGCCACCCCGACGGTCGACCCGATCCTGGCGGGATGAACGAGCCCCAGGACACGCTTCGCCGGCTGTTGCAGTCCGGCACCGACTCGACTCCCGCCCTGAACGGCCTGCTCCACGACTACGCGAAGTACCACGCCGTGCTGGTCGTCGTCGGGGGCGCGTTCGTCGCCGGCTTCCTCGTCCTGAGCGCCTTCTCCTGGCGACGGTTCCGGCGAGCGCCGAAGCCGGGCGGCCGGCGGTGGACGTTCGAGCGCAGGACGTTCCTCTTCTTCGCCACTGCGAGCCTCGTGCTCGGCGGGATGCTGGCGCTGGTCGTGGCGGCGAACCTGTCCAACGCCCTCGCTCCTCGCCACGGCTTCGCCGCTGCGGTCGACACGATCGGGACGCCCGGGCGCGGCACGCCGATGGCGCAGCTGCACGAGGCGTTCACGACCTGGCTCCGCTCGGGTGGCTCGCAGAGGCCGGCCCTCGTCCAGAGCCGGATCGACGACCGCCTGGCGTGGCAGCGGCCCAAGGCGATCATCTGCGCCGTCCTGCTCGCCGTGCTCGCCGTGCTGGGCGCTCGCATCTGGCGCAGGCTGGTCAGGACATCTCGGGCGCGTCGACCGACCGGGAGGGACCGAGCGCTCCTCGCGGCAGGGGTGGGCACCGGCCTCGCGTGCCTGCTGCTGGTGGTGATGGTCGTCGCCAACACCCAGGCTTGCCTGGCGCCGCTGACGATGACCCTCCTGTTCGGTTGAACGGCCTCGGCGGTGGTCAGGTGATTCCCTCCAGGGAATGGCACGGCCGCGCCCGGGGCACTACCACGGAGCCATGACCCTGGTCGTCGAGCCCGAAGGCTTCGCCCACGAGCTGCGCCGCTGGCGCGACAGCCGGCGCTGGAGCCAGCTCGAGCTGGCGCTGCGGGCGGGCACCACCCAGCGCCACCTCAGCTTCCTGGAGCAGGGGCGCTCCCGGCCGGGTCGGCCGCTCGTCATCCGCCTGGCGGAGTCGATGGAGCTGTCGCTGCGGGAGCGCAACGCGCTGCTGCTCGCCGCGGGCTACGCCCCGGTGTTCGCGGAGTCGGACCTCGACGCCCCCGAGCTGGCCCCGGTGCGGGCCGCGCTGGACCGCATCCTGGAGGGCCACATGCCCTACCCCGCGGTCGTGGTGCGGCCCTACGGCGAGCTGGTGGCGGCCAACGCCGCGCAGGCGGTGCTGCTCGAGGGCGCCGATCCCGCCCTGCTGGAGCCGCCGGTCAACGTGCTGCGCCTGGCGCTGCACCCCGACGGCATGGGGCCGCGGGTGGTCAACCTGGCGGAGTGGGGCCGGCACATCGTCGACAGCCTGCGCTCCCACGCCCGGCGCAGCCCCGCGCCCGCCCTGGACGACCTCATCGCCGAGCTGGAGGGCTATGTCCCGCCGGTCGCGCCCGGGCCCGACCACGTCGGCTTCGCCGTCCCGCTGCGGCTGCGGACCGGCCGGGGCGAGCTGCGGCTCATCACCACGCTCACCTCCTTCGCCACCGCCGTCGACGTCACGCTGTCCGAGCTGCGACTGGAGGCGTTCCTCCCGGCTGACGAGAACACCGCTGCCATCCTGCGAGACTGGACGGTCGTGGAGCATCCTGCATGACGCGCCCCAACCTTCTGCTGTTCATGCCCGACGAGCTGCGGGCGGACGCATTGGGGGCATTCGGCAACCCCGTGGCCAGCACGCCGCACCTCGACGCCCTCGCCGCCCGGGGGACCCGCTGGACCGAGGCGTACTCGCAGCACAGCGTGTGCTCGCAGAGCCGGGTCTCGTTCTTCACCGGCTGGTACCCGCACGTGGCCGGGCACCGCACGCTCGACAACCTGCTCAAGCCGTGGGAGCCCAACCTGCTGCGCATCCTGCGCGAGGCGGGCTACTACGTGGCCTGGGCCGGCATCCGCGGCGACACGTTCGCCCCCGGTGTCACCAAGGAGAGCACCGACCTCCACGGCTTCGCGGTCGCCCCCACGATGCTGTACGGATCCTCGCCCTACCCCCGCGAGCACCCCCTGTCCCGGGCCTTCTACCACGGGCGCCGCGACGCCGACGGGGCGGTGGTCGACCTGGACGAGGCGTGCGTGCAGACCGCGGAGAAGTGGCTGGGCGCGGGCCTGCCCGAGCCGTGGGTGCTGGTGTGCGCGCTGATCTTCCCCCACCCGCCCTTCGAGGTGGAGGACCCGTGGTTCTCCCTGCACGACCGCCGCGCCATGCCCGCCCCGCTGGGCCTGCCCGAGGCCGGGGCCCCCCGGTACATGGCGGAGATCCGGGGCCGCTACGGCCTGGACCGGCTCGACGCGGCCAACTGGGCCGAGATCCGGGCCACGTACTACGGCATGGTCTCCCGGGTGGACGACCACCTGGGCCGGGTCTTGCGGGCGGTCGAGCGGTCCGGGGCGGCCGAGCGCACGGTGACGGCGTTCTGCACCGACCATGGCGAGTACCTGGGCGACTACGGGCTGGTGGAGAAGTGGCCGTCGGGCCTGCACGACTGCCTGGTCCGCAACCCGCTCGTGCTGGCCGGGCCCGGTGTCCCCGAGGGCGAGGAGCGGCGTGACCTGGTCGAGCTCATCGACCTGTTCGCCACCATGGTCGAGCTGGCCGAGACCGAGGCCCGCCACACCCACTTTGGCCGCAGCCTGCTCACCGGCTCACCCCGGGACGCGGCGTTCTCCGAGGGCGGCTTCACCGTGGCCGAGGAGCCGCTCCTGGAGCGGGCCGACTACCCCTACGACCTGAAGGCCCAGCTCCAGCACGAGGCCCCGGAGACCGTGGGCCGGGCCGTCGCGCTGCGCACCGAGCGCTGGACCTACGTGTACCGGCTCTACGAGGGCGACGAGCTGTACGACCGGGCCGCCGACCCCGGCGAGCTGCGCAACCTCGCCGGCTCCCCCGAGGTGGCGCCGATCGAGCGCGACCTGCGTGACCGCATCCTGCGCTGGACGGTCGAGACGTCCGACGCCGTCCCCTGGGATGCCGACCCCCGCGTCAGCCTGGAGTGATCGACTACCGGCCCGCCACCGCGGACGACGCCCCCGGCGTCGCCGCCCTGCACGCCGACAGCTGGCGGCGGCACTACCGGGGCTCGTACCCCGACGACTACCTGGACGGTGACGTCGACGCCGACCGCCTCGCCGAGTGGACCGCCCGGCTGTCCTCACCCGCGCCCGGGGACCGGACCACGGTGGCGCTCGACGGCGCCGGGCGGATCGTCGGGCTGGTCCACACGATCCTGCACGAGGACCCGGACTGGGGCGCCCTGCTGGACAACCTCCACGTCCGGGCCGACCTGAAGCGCCAGGGCATCGGCGCCCGGCTGATGGCGTCCTCGGCCGAGGCGGTGCTGGCGGGCGAGCCGGTCACCGGCCTCTACCTGTGGGTGCTGGAGCGGAACCGGGCGGCGCAGGCGTTCTACACCCGCCTGGGCGGCGTGCTCGGGGACGGGGAGCCCTTCGACACCCCGGGCGGCGGGCGGGCGGTCGGGATCCGCGTGGTGTGGCCCGACCCCTCGGTGCTGCTCGGCGGGCCGGCTGCCTGAGGCCTTCGTATCATGAGATCGTGCGCGTGCGACCCGAGCAGACGGGCGTCACGACGACGAGGGGCCAGGGGTGGATCGGGGAAGCGCTCCTCGCCGCGGTGATCTTCGCCGCCGCCATGGGCTTCACGATGGTGGCCGACGGACGCAACGCGGGCCCGACCGAGGTGCTGGTGGGGACGTCCGGCGAGCCGGCGCGAGCGGCGGAGCCCGGCAGCCCCGACACGGCGGTCGAGACGGTCCAGCCCACGACCACGAGCGCGGCGGGCGGCCCGGTCGCGAGGGCGGGCACGACCGTGCCCCGGCGGGCGCGGGACCGGCTCCCGTCGACGACGTCGACGCGGCCGCCCGGCACTCCGACTACCAACCCGCGGTCCACGCCCTCGTCCCCGTCGTCCACCACGACGGAGTCGCCCACCACAACTGAATCGCCGACTACGACCGAGTCGCCCACCACGACGACGGAGCCGACGACCACGACGGACCCGACGTCGACGACCACGACCTCGGTCCCCGAGGGCGCCGTCGCCTGAGCCGCCAGGGGCGAGCGGCCGTCCCCCAGGGCGCCATCGCCTGAGCCGCCCCCGGGAGCGCGGTGGAGCGGGCGTCGCTCAGGGGCTGGGGGTCCGCTGGCCCTCGCCGTGCCCGTTCCCGGGCGTGGGCACGGAGGGGCCGCCGTTCGCCCGGCCCGCCTCGTCGGGCGTCGCCTCGTCCTCCGTGGGCGGCGGCTCGGACGACCGGCCACGGGTTCGCCAGTACGCCTTGTACGCCGGGCCGCGGCGGGAGGGGGCCATGTTGAGCACGGTGCCGAGCACCCGGGCGCCGACCGCCTGGAGCGAGCGCATCGCCTGCATCAGCTGGTGGCGGGTCGTCCTGCCCGCCCGCACGACGACCACGACGCCGTCGGCCACGGCCGCCAGCACCGCCGCGTCGGTCACCGGCAGCAGGGGTGGCGTGTTCAGGATGATGTTGTCGAAGCGCGACCGCAGGCGCTCCAGCAGCTGCGCCATCGCCTCGCTCCCGAGCAGCTCGGACGGGTTGGGGGGCGGCTGCCCGCTGGGCAGCACGACCAGGCCGCGGTGCCCGACCGGCCGCAGCGCGGCGTCGATCTCGGCGTGGCCGACGACGACGTCGGTCAGGCCGACGCCGGGCTCCATGTCGAAGTACTCGTCGAGCGCGGGCCGCCGCAGGTCGGCCTCGATGACGAGCACCCGCTTGTCGGCGGCCGCGAGGGCGGCGGCCAGGTTGGTGACGGTCGTGGTCTTGCCCTCACCGGCGACCGCCGACGTCACGACGAGGACCTGCACGCGGGTGTCGATGTCGATGAACTCGAGGTTGGTGCGCAGCTGGCGGAACGACTCGATGCCCGCGGAGCTGGCGGGCTCGTGGGCGAGGCGGGGGGCGTCGCGCAGGCGGCGGTCGGCCGGGATCGTCCCGAGCACCGGGACCGGGTGCAGCGCCGCGAGCTCGGCGTCGGAGCGGATCGTCTTGTCGCGCAGCTCGAGGAGCCAGGCGAGCGCGAGCCCCAGGACGAGGCCGATCACCGCGGGGATCCCGACCATGAGCGCCCGCCGGGGCGGCAGCTCGGAGACGCTGGGCCCCGACACGACCTCGAGGTGGACCGACCCCGGGCCCGAGCCCTGGTTCTCCACCTCGTCGACCAGCTTGGGGAGCTCGGTCGACACCGCGTCGGCCACCTGCGTCACGAGCTCGCGCGACGGGTCGGTGACCGTGGCGGTCAGCAGCACGGTGTCCACCCCGGCGTCGGCGCCCATCATCGCCTTGACCCGGCCGGGGGCCAGGTCGAGGCCCGTCGCGTCGATCACGTTGACCGCGAGGCGATCCGTGGTCAGGAGCCCGAGGTAGGAGTTGACCCGGCGCTGCGCGAACTCGTCGCCTTGCACCGCGCCCTGCGTGCCCGTATCGCTCGACGTGGCGACGAAGAAGGTGACGGACGCCCGGTACTCCGAGTCGGCGGAGGACACGAGGTAGAGCCCGAAGGCCACCCCGAGGACGACGGGGGCGAGCACCACCCACCAGTGGGTCCGGACCGCATGGAGATACTGCTGGAGGTCCAACTCCCCACCTCCCCGCCGGTTCCGTGCCCCCACCGCGGTGACGCGAGGTTATCCCCTGTGGCGGCGGGCGATGTCCCGGGCCCGGGCGAAGGCGGCGGCGTGGCCGGCGCCGATGGCCGGCCAGGCGCGGCGCGACAGGTCGGGCCGCCCGGTCGCGGGACCCACGGTGGCGGCCAGGGCCCGGGCCAGCGTGGCGGAATCCAACGGGGGCCGGTACGTCAGCACCCAGCCGGCGCCGACCTCGTCCGCCAGCTCCTCGGTGAGCGGCGTGGCGGGCACGAGCACCGGGCGGTCCAGGGACAGGGCCAGGAGAGCCGAGCTCGAGTTGACGACCCGGTCGAACGGCAGGACCACCAGCTGGCTCCGGCCCAGCTCGGACGCGAGCTCGGTGTCCTCCACGTACTCGAGCCGGGCCGAGACCCGGGGGTCGTCGCGGCACGCCTTCTCGATGGCCGGCACCAGGTCGGAGTCCTGGGGATGGCCGACGATGCGCAGGCTCGCGCCGGGGTCGGCGAGAGATCCGAACACGCCCAGCAGCGCCTCGGTCCCCTTGTAGCGGCGGAGCAGGCCGAAGTGCAGGACCCGCCCCGGGATGCGGCTCTCCTCCGGGACAGCGGCGTACCACTCGCGGTAGTGGCCGAGCCCCACGACGGCCGTGGGGCCAGGCCGGGGCGGGCGTGTCCGCTCGCTGAGCACGATCCAGAGCGTCGTCCAGCGATCGAACAGCCGGAGCACCGCCCGCTGGGGGGCGGGCACGGCATCGTAGGGCTCGACGTCGTGGAGCGTGCGGACGAGAGCCCGTCGCTGCACCCGGAGCCGGCCGAGGATCGCCAGCCACAGCGCCGAGCGCACCACGCCGCGCAGACGGGTCCGGCCCCGCAGGAGCACGTCGGGCCAGTGCACGTGCAGCACGTCGTACCGCCCGACCAGGGCCTGCCGCCACGAGAAGTACACAGGCGACACGGACTCGGGCAGGGCCGCCAGCAGCTGGGTGATGTACGGGTTCCGCCGGGCGTGCGGTGGACCGCCCGACTGGAGCACGACGATCGGCGCGCCTTGCGTGCCCGCGTCCCGGCGCGCCATGGGCCGACAGGGTAGCGGTGCCCCGGATACCGGTGACATGGCCGCATGCGCCGGGACTACCCTGACCGCGCAACGACGGGCGGGCGGATGGGGGCCCTTCGGAGGCGCGCGTGACCGTGGTGGCGAAGCCGGGTGGAACCTCGGTGGCGGCGACCGGGCCGGCGCCTGCCGAGACGTCGACGCCGACGACCGCACTGCTCGCCTCGCTCGTCGTCGTCGTGGTCGGGCTCGATGTCCACCTGCCTCTGGGCACGTCGGCCGCGCTGCTCCTCGCCGTGCTGCTGCTCCCGCTGTGGCTGCCGGTGCTGCCGGCCTACCGCCTGGCGACGCTCGTCTGCGCCTTGAGCGCGCTGTGCGTGGTGTCGGGCCTCGTGCTCGCGGAGCTGTCGGCGGTCGACCATGCGGTCGACCGCATCCGCGGGCTCCAGTCGATCGGCTTGCTGGCGTCGGGCGTCGCCGCGCTCGTCCTGATCCTGTGGGCGCGGACCGAGCTCCCCCTCCACCGGGTGGTCCTCCTCTACGGTGCCGGCGCCGTCGCCGGGGCGCTCGTGCACGGCGACTACCGGTGGAAGTTCACCCTCGCCATGCCGGTGGCCCTGATCGTCCTCGCGCTGCTCGAACGCACCCGGACGTGGGTGATCCCGGTCGTCGCCCTGCTGGGCATCGGGATCCTCTCGGTGGCGGACGAGGGCCGCAGCCTGTTCGGGGCGAGCGTGCTGGTGGCGACGCTCGCCACCTGGCAGCACCGGCCCCGATCGTCCGGCCGGCGGGTGTGGCGCTGGTTCCCGCTCGTGGCCCTGGCCGGTGTCGCGGTGGCCGTCTACGTCTTCGCCACGGCCCTCGCGACCGGGGGTGAGCTCGGGGAGGCGGTGCGGGAGACATCGACCAGGCAGGTCCGCTCCGACGGCTCGTTGATCACGGGCGGGCGCCCCGAGTGGGCCGCGACCCGTGAGCTCGTGCGGCTGAAGCCGGCCGGCTACGGGGTCGGCGTCGTGCCCGACTGGACCGACCGGATGACCGGCAAGGCCGGCCTCGCGTCGATCGGCGTCGACGTCGATCCCTTCCGCGAGCAGTACATGTTCGGGGCCCAGCTCGAGCTGCACTCGATCGCCGCCGACCTGTGGGCCGGGTACGGCTGGGCGGGGGTGGCGCTGGCTGCGGTCGTCACGTTCGCCCTGGTCCGCAGCCTGAGCTTCGCACTCGCCGGCGGGCAGGCCCCGACGTACGTGCTCTTCGCCGGCGTCATGGCACTCTGGTACATGCTGTTCGGCCCGATCGGCAGCAACTGGCTCGACGTCTGTGCCGCGCTGGGCTTCGCGCTCGTCGCCGCCGATCCGCCGGGGAGCGCACGGGTTGCCGCCGCCTGACACCGCCCCGCCGTCGCCCCGGTCGATCTCGACCTTCGCCGCGCTGGTCGGGGTCCTCCGCGAGCAGCCCGGGCGGGCCGCGGCGTTGATGGCGAGCTCCGTCGCCGCCGGGCTCGCAGAGTCGATGATCCTCGCCCTGGTGGCCCATGTGGCGGCGGCCCTGGTGGACGAGGCCGGCTCGGTGACGATCGCCGTCGGGCCCCTCCGGGCCGACCTCGGGGTCACCACGGCGCTCGAGGTAGCGGCCGTGCTGGCCGTCGTGCGCCTCGTCCTGCAGATCGCCATCGCCTACCTGCCGGCCCGCATGACGGCCGACACCCAGGCCCGGCACCGGGCCCGGCTGTTCGACGCCTACTCGCGGGCGGACTGGGACACCCAGGCCCAGGAGCGGGACGGCCACCTGCAGGAGCTCGTCACCAGCCAGGTCGTGCAGGCCACCAACGCCATGCTCCACGCCACGATGCTGGTGTCGTCCGGCTTCGTGTTCCTCACCCTCGTCGCCGCCGCCTTCGCCATCAATCCGCTGGTCGCCCTGCTGGTGCTCGCCGTCGTCGGCGGGCTGTCCGTGCTCCTCCGGCCGGTGGGGCGCCGCGGCCGCCGGCACGCCAAGGCGCTCTCGGCCGCCCAGCTGGCGTTCGCCGGCCGGATCGGGACGGCGGTGCGCATGGCGGAGGAGACCTACACGTTCGACGTGGCGGCGGCGGAGCGGGCCGAGGTGGGCGAGCGGATCGAGGTGGCGCGCCACCACTTCGCCCAGGCGCAGTTCGCCCAGCGCGTGAGCCAGGCGACGTTCCAGGGGCTGGTCATCGTGCTGCTGGTCGGGGCGCTGGCGGTCCTGCACGCCTCGGGGACCGGCCAGATCGCGGGCCTCGGCGCGGTCGTGCTGCTCCTCGTCCGGGCCTCGTCCTACGGGCAGCAGGTGCAGTTCTCCTGGCAGGTCGTCCAGCAGGCCGCGCCGTTCCTGGAGCGGCTGGGCGATGCCGCCGACACGTACCGGGCGCACGAGCGCCGGGGTGGAGGCCGGCCGTTCCCGGCGGGCGAGGCGCTCCGGTTCGAGGACGTCGGGTTCTCCTACGACGGAGCCCGCCGGCGCGACGTCCTGGCGGACGTGACGTTCGCGGTGGCGCCGGGCGAGGTCATCGGCGTCGTGGGACCGTCGGGCGCGGGCAAGTCCACCCTGGTGCAGCTCCTCCTGCGCATGCGCCGGCCGACCACCGGCCGCTACGTGGTGGGCACGCTGCCGGTGGACGACATCGACCTGGCCGGCTGGCGCCGCAGCGTGGCCTACGTGCCGCAGGAGCCCCGCCTGCTCGACGGGACCGTCGCCGACAACATCCGCTACCACCGCGACATCGACCCGGCCAGCATCGAGCGGGCCGCCCGCCTGGCGCACATCGACCACGACATCCAGGCGATGCCCGGGGGGTACGACACGATCGTGGGCCACCGGGCCGACGCCGTCTCCGGCGGCCAGCGCCAGCGGCTGTGCCTCGCCCGCGCCCTGGCCGGGGACCCGTCGGTCCTCGTACTCGACGAGCCGACCAGCGCGCTCGACCGCGAGTCCGAGGCCGCGATCAAGTCGTCGCTGCGCGGGCTGCGGGGCCGGCTGACCATCGTGATCGTGGCCCACCGGCCGGCGCTGCTCGAGATCTGCGACCGGATCTTCGAGCTCGACCGCGGCCACCTGCGGGTGGACACCCCCCAGCGGGTGGCGCCAGGACCGTGACGCCGGAGGGCACCGCGGCCAGGGCCCGCGTCTACACGAACCTCCGCGCCGCCCACCTGGAGCGGTTCGCCACGATGGTGCCCGCCCGCACCTTCTACACCGGCACCCGCTACGACTTCGATGCGAGCCTCGTCGACCCCGCGAACCCGCCTGTGCGGGTGACCCGCCCCGGCGCCGTGCGCGAGCTGCTGCGACGGCACTATGCCGTGGTGGAGGTCAACGAGCCGGACATGGTCACGGAGTGGCCGTTCCTCGCCGCGCAGATCGGGGCGGTGCGGCTCCGCGGCCTGCTCTCGCGGCGGCGCACCGCCATCGTCGCCTACTGCATCGGGCTCACCGAGCCGGCCTTCGAGCTGCGGCGACGCTGGCGGCTGCCCGGGGTGATCGCCCGGCCCGTCGCCCGGGTGGGCATGACGCTGCTCGTGGCCGGCAGCGACCGGCTGGCCTTCGGCACGACCCGCTCGCAGGCGCTCCACGAGTCCTGGGTCGGCCGGCGCCCGCTGGCCGCCAGGGCGCGGCTGTTCGAGGCGCTGCCCTCGCCCTGCGGCTGCCTGGCCGGTCCGGCGGAGCCCCGCACGCCCACCGACGTGCTGTTCGTCGGCAGGCTGACCGAGCGCAAGGGCATCCGGCCGATGCTGGACGCCTGGGACGTGGTGCGGCGCGACCACCCGCGTGCGACGCTCCGCATCCTCGGGCAGGGCGACCTCGCAGGGGAGGTCCTGGCCTGGGCCGGCGATCGAGGAGAGGTCACGGTCGAGATCGCTCCGCCGCGGGACACCATCCACCGCGCCTTGCGCCGCAGCGGCGTCCTGATCTCCCTGCCCCAGCCGAGGCCCGATCCCGAGCAGGTCGGCCTCCCGATCCTCGAGGGCCTGAGCCACGGCTGCGAGGTCGTCGCCACGTCCGAGACCGGCCTGGCCCGCTGGCTCCAGGAGCACGGGCACGGGGTCCTCGCTCCCGGCGCACCGGCCGAGCAGGTCGCCGCCGAGGTGGCGGCCGCCTTCGGCCGGGCCGGCGAGCGGCACGGGTCCCTGGGCGACCTGCCGAGCGACGATCAGCGCATCGCCGCGGACCGCTGGCTCATGACGGGCCGGTCCGAGGAGGCGACGAGCCCGGCGTGAACGACGCCGCCACCGCGCCCAGGCCCGCGACGGTGCCGGCGACCGCATGGGCCGTGAGCCACGGATGGCGCAGTCCGGCCCGCCAGCCGCCCAGGACGGCGCGCCGCATGTAGGCCGGCGCGTACCGGACCCACCGCAGGCGGTCGTCCCGCGGTAGGTGGAACGCGGCGAAGCGCAGGCGGTTGCGGCACATGTGGAAGCCGTAGCGGGCCGACCGGCCGCGCCGGTGCTGGGTGGCGCGGACGCTGTGGGTCACGCGCACGTCGGGGACGACGGCGAGCTCGCCGCCGCGCTCCAGCAGCCGCCAGCTGAGATCGATGTCCTCCCAGTAGAGGAAGTAGCGCTCGTCGAACCCGCCGACCAGGTCCCAGGCCTCCCGGTCCGTCACGAGGCAGGCGCCGCTCAGCCAGCGGTCGGGACCGTGCTGCTCGCCGCCCTGTGTCGAGCGGGTGAGGCCGGTGCGCCGGTCGAGCCGGCCGTCGACGAACCAAGCGGTGCCGTCCGGCCGGTCGATCATCGGGGCGACGAGGGTCTTCGGGTGGTCGACGGAGAACGCGACCAGCCGGGACAGCGAGCCGGCGTCGATGGTGACGTCGGGGTTGACCAGCAGCAGGTGGGTGCAGCCCCGGTCGAGGGCGCGCGCCGCCCCGCGGTTCACCCCGGCGCCGAAGCCCAGGTTGGCGTCGTTGCCGACCAGCTCCCAGCCGTGGCGCTGTGCCAGCTCGGTGACCGTGTGCCGCTCGGCAGCCGAGGACCAGTTGTCCACCACGGTGACGGTCGCGCTCGGGGCTGCCGGCCAGTCGATGCCGGCGAGGTTGCGGGCGAGGAGCGACGAGGAGCCGAAGTTGACGACGACGACGCCGAGGTGGACGCCGCGGGGCACGTCCGCCGTCAACCCGCCACCGCCGTCCGCAGCGCTGCGCCGGTGGCGTCGTCGTAGACCTGCTCGATGCGCCGCACCCGCGCCGGCCAGGTCTGCGACCGGGCGAAGTCGATCGCGCCCCGGCTGAGGCGGCCGTACGTCGTCTCGTCGGTCAGCACCCGCACCAGCGCCCGGGCCAGCCCGGCCGCCGTCGACCCGACGTCGACGAACGGCACCTTGAGCGCCGCAGCCGAGGGCACGATGGACGCCGCGCCGTGGAGGTCGACCGCCACGATCGGCAGGCCGGACGCGGCCGCCTCGACCAGCTGGCTGCCGAGCGAGTCCCGCACGCTGGTGAACAGCAGCGCGTCGCACGTGGCGTAGAGCTCCATGACCTCGGCCCACGGGAGCGTGCCATGGGCGCGGACGGCGTCCTCGATCCCGAGCTCGGCCGCCCATGCCCCCAGGTCGGATCGCTGCGGCCCGCCGCCCACCACGTGGAGCTCGACATCGAGCTCGCGGCGGGCACGGGCGACCGCCTCCAGGGCGAGCCGGGGGGCCTTGATCGGCGTCAGCGTGCCGACCCAGAGCACGCGGCACGGGCGCTCCCCGCCGGGACCATGCCGCGGGGCGGCGACCCGTTCGGCGTCGAGGCCCGTGTCGGCCATCAGCTCGGCGCGGCGCGCCCCGAGCCGGGTGGCGAGCTGCAACGTGGCGTCGTTGGTCGCGAGCACCGTGGTCGCGTGCCGGACCGAAGCCCGGGCGAGCGGGTTGAGGCCGGCCCCGGTGGCGGTGACGACGGCGGTGCGCAGCCGTTCGAGCCGCCAGGCCTTGCCGAACAGCGCCCGGGCGCGGGCCGGGGCCCGCTGGCCGCCGCCCAGGGGGCCGAGGACGAACGGGACACCCAGCCGGCACACCGGCGAGCCGGGGACGATCGAGCTGTACGTCACGTGGTGGACGACGTCGAACGGGGCGACGCCGTGGAGGCGGCGCGCCTCGCGCCGCGCCGCCCGGCGCCAGGCGACGTACTCGATCACGCGGGCCGGCCTCTCCCACGGGACGGCCGCCCGCAGGGCCGTGCCCGCGCGGCCGCTGTCCACGCACGCCATCGTCAGGTTGGGCCGGGGGTGGGCGTCGAGCCAGGCACGGTTGTCGCCCTCGTTGCGCGCATGGGTCAGGAGCGTGACCTCGTGACCGGCCTCGGCCAGGTGCCGGGCCCACCCCCAGCCCAGCGCGGGCTCGCTGCCGCGGCCGGCCCGGGCCGAGTAGGCGAACAGCAGCACCCGCATCAGCGGACCACGCCCTGCCCGCCCGGGCCCCGCGCGTACTCGGCGTACGCGTAGCCCCAGGCCCCGCTGGCCATGCCGAGCCCGCGCAGGAGCGTGCGCGTGCCCATCGCCTGGTGGCGCAGCGAACCGAGCACCACACCGGCACCGAGGCGGCCCGAGCCGGCGGCGATGCGGGCGAGGCCCTGCGCGCTGAGGACGACCCGGCGCACCGCCCGCGCCCCCGGTCCGGGCTCGAGCGCCAGCGCCACCCGGCTCCACGAGTTGCCGTAGCGGAACGCCCGCCGCGCGATGAAGCCCCGGGTCAGCCGGGCGGCCGGCACCACGTCGAGGACGACGGCCTCGTCACACCAGACCATCCGGCCCCCGCGGCGATGGAGCCGGCGGGTGAACAGGGTGTCCGAGCCGCCGGTGACGCCGAAGCGCAGGTCGAACCGGACGCCGGCGGCGCGGACCTGGCGCAGGTCGAGCAGGAGGTTGTTGGTCGCGGCCACGTCCACCTCGGTGCCCGTCGGCAGGCGCCGCCGGCCGGTGAAGAAGCGGCCCGCCGCGATCCACGGCTCGGGCTCCCGCTCGTAGACCGACACGACCGGCCCCACGACCGCCGCCGGGCGGGTGCGCAGCCACTCGCCGAGCAGGCCCTGCAGCCATCCGGGCTCGGGGCGCTCGTCGTCGTCGATGAACACGACCAGGTCGGCGTCTCCGGCCTCGTCGAGGCCGCGGTTGCGGGCCGCGGCGATGCCCGGCGCCGGCTCGTGGACGAACCGGACGCGAGCGCCGGCCATCCCGGCGGCGAGGCCCAGCGCGCTGCCGGCCGGGTCGTTGTCGACGACGACCACCGAGCCGTCGCACGGGGCGCCGCCGAGCTGGGCCAGGACCAGCGGCACGGCGGCGCGGAGGTCGTCGGGGCGCCGGTAGGTGAGGATCACGACCACCAGGCGGGGGCGGCGGGCGGTCGAGGCGGGCAGCGGATCGGTGGCCGGGCCGCTGACGCCGGTCAGGACCTCGTCGAGGCGGGCGCCGTAGCGACCGGTCGCATGGCGCTCCGCCGCCCTCGCGGCCCCGGCGAGCGCGGCGGCGCGCTGGGCGGGCCAGTCGGCGACGACCTTCTCGACCGCGTCGGCCAGGGCGGCCGCATCGCCGCGCCGCACGACGTGGGCCGAGGCGTGATCCGCCACCGCCTCGACCAGGCCGGCGGCATCGCTGACCACCACGGGCCGGGCGCCGAGCAGAGCCTCGACCGCGGCGTTGCCGAAGGACTCCGGGCCCACGGACGGCACGAGGACGATGTCGGCGGCCGCGATCGCCGGCCAGACGTCGGCCCGGAACCCGAGGAAGGCCACCCGCTCGTCGAGGCCGCGCCGGCTGACGGCCTCGCGCAGGTCGCGCTCGAACCACTCGTAGCCGCGGAAGGTCGACCCGACCACGTCGAGGTGGGCCTCGACCTGGCGCGCCCGCAGCTCGGCGACGGCGTCGATGGCCACCTGGACGCCCTTGCGCGGCGACAGCCGCCCCACGTAGAGCAGGCGCACCGGGCCGGACGGCTCGGGGCGGGGCGCCGTGACCCGAGCCGGGCCCGGCACCGGGTTGGCCAGCACGCGGGTGCGGGCCCGCAACGGCGGGACGCTGGCGCCCAGGGT